>JAOUJR010000039.1 GCA_029883145.1 Nitrospirota bacterium | reverse complement strand
ATACAGGAAAATTGTTCAACTTTGCTCAGATTATAGAAAAGATTAAGTCTTTGCTTTTACAATTTTTGTCAAAAAAGTCTCACATCGACGATCTCGCCTTCCTGGACACCAAGCTTCCTCAATGGAATCACTGCCATTCCATCTGCCTTAATCTGTGTGGTGATGAGACCTGATTTGCCGAGTATGGGTATAGCCCATATCTCTCCATTCCTCTCTTCAAGGTAAACACTTATATGTTCTTCACGACCAGGACTCGAAGAGATATTTTTCGTAATTCTTGCTTTGATAGTCCCTTTTTTCTTGTCAAATCTCTCTTTACTCAAACCTGACAGTCTTTTTAAAACAGGCTTGATAAACAGCTCAAAACACACTGTAACGGCTGCAGGATGTCCGGGAAGACCAAAAATAGGAATGCCATTTACAATACCACCTATCAAAGGTTTGCCTGGCTTCAATGATACTCCATGAAATAGGACACCGGGTTTCCCAATGTCGTTTATTACCTGCGCGGTAACATCTTTCGTACCAACCGAACTACCGCCTGTAATCAAAACCATATCTGAGTCTTCTAAAGACTTCTGCATAACATTTTTTATGGTAGTGTACTCGTCTTTGAATATGCCTTTTAAAAGAGGGACAGCACCTTCATTGTAGATTAACCCTGCAAGATTATAAGAATTGATATCTCTCACCTGCCCTGGCTTTATCGGTTTATCAGGAGGAACTATCTCGTCACCTGTTGAAAGTATCGAGCACCTTGGCTTCTCATAAACCCAGATAGCAGTTATACCAAGGCCTGCGAGCACCCCTATATCCTGAGGCCTTAATTTATGCCCCTTCCTTAAAATAACCTCGCCTTTCTTTGTATCCTCACCTGTCTGTATCACATTTTCTCCAGGGGCAACAGGTTTTACAACCTCTATCATATTTTCATCAACGTTCTGGGTATGCTCAAGCATCACCACTGCATCAGCATTCTTTGGGAGCATTCCACCTGTTGCAATCTTTGCGACCTCGCCTTTCTTCAGTTCAAAATCAGGCTCTTCACCCATAACTATCTCATATCCGATATTCAGATATGCAGGCATCCCTTCAGTAGAGCCAAAAGTATCAGCGGCAGATACTGCAAATCCATCAACTGTAGAACGTGAAAAATTGGGAAGGTCTTCAGGAGAAATGACGTCCTTTGATATGATTCTCCCGTATGATTCTTCGATCTTTAGTTTTATGTCAGGAGGGAGTTTATGAGGAAGGTTATTGAAAATAAGCTCAAGGGCATTCTCTACAGTGATAACCTCTTCTCTGCCAAGCATATCCCGCATTTTGTTTATTCACTTTTATTAAATACATTCATTGCTTTATCAGGTCCGTCAAGAATAATTGAGGTTACTGCATCTGATGCTCTTGTAATTGCTGCTTTTATTAAAGGAATCTCGTCCTTTCTGAACCTTTTCAGTACATAATCTTCTGCAGAAATATCATTGTCTCTTCCTATGCCTATTTTTACTCTTACAAAATCTTTTGAAACAATGTTCTGTATTATAGACTCAACGCCTTTATGACCTCCTGATGAACTTTTTTTTCTGATTTTTATTTTACCAACCTCCATATCGAGGTCATCATGAATGACTATAAGATTTTCAGGCTGTATATTAAATTTACTTACTATATCTCTGATGACAAAGCCACTTCTGTTCATATAAAGAAGTGGCTCTAAGAGCAGAACGTGTTCTCTGTCAATCGAGCCCCTTCCTATTTTATATTTCTCCTGTTTTTCCTTAAGGTCTATTCCATATATGCGTGCAATTTCCTCTGTGACCATAAAGCCAATATTGTGTCTGGTCCTCGAATACTTACTCCCGGGATTTCCAAGACCTGCGATAACCCACATAAAATAGCCAATAGCTATTAGTCATTAGTCATTAGTCCAAAACTAACAACTATAAACCAAAAACTACTGATTAAGCTTTCTCCTCCTCCTCTTCTTTTTTACCCTTCTTTATCAATTCTGGCTCTGTAACTTCCGGGGTAACAACAGCCTCAGCAGGTGCTGCTACCTCCTCAACAACAGGAGCTATCACATTCACTATAACTTCTTGTGGGTCATTAAGAACTTTTATACCTTCTCCAAGTTTCAGGTCTTTCACATGGAAAGATTGTCCTATCTCAAGTCCTGATATATCAATCTTGATGTGGCCCGGTATCTTATCAGGAAGACATTCAACTTCTATCTCTCTGAGCAGGTGCTGGAGTATCCCGCCATCTCTCTTCACCCCTATTGACTCTCCAACAGGAGTTACATGTACTATAACTTTTACCTCCTCTGTAAGCAATACCTCAAAGAAATCTGCATGGAGCAACTCACCTATTGCAGGATCTAACTGATATTCCTTCATAATTGCGAGCCTATTTGAGCTATCTGCAAATTGAAGGCTCACCATAACCTGCTCACCAGCAGTCGTATTAATAAATTGAGTGAGCTCCTTTTTTGAAAGCTTAATAGGAAGGGCCTCTCCACCCCTGTACAGGACTGCGGGAATCATGGCCTTCCTTCTCAGTGATCTCGCAGCTCCCTTTCCGAACTCCTCCCGCTTCTCTGCATTAATTGTTATTCTCTCCATCTTTCCTCCTCTCTATGAATCGCAGACTCTATGAGTCGTAGACTATACAAAAAGTGAACTTATTGAAGATTCCTCATGAATCCTCTTTATTGCCTCTCCGAGAAGAGGCGCTATACTCAATACAGTAAGTTTCTTGCACTGCTCTTTTTTGCTATCAAGGGGGATTGTATTTGTGACAATCAGTTCCTTTATAATTGAGTTATTCAGTCCCTCAACTGCAGAACCTGAGAGCACTGCATGTGTACATGCTGCGAAAACCTGTTTAACCCCTTTGTCCTTCAGAGCACCAGCAGGCTGAATAGTTGTACCACCGGTGTCAATCATATCATCAAGTATCATAGCATCTTTTCCTTCCACTTCTCCTATCACATTCATCACCTGCGAGATATTCATTGCCTCGCGTCTCTTATCAACAATTGCGATTGTGCATTGAAGTCTCTTTGCAAATGACCTTGCCCTCTCAACACCACCTGCATCAGGTGAAACAATGACAAGGTTTTTAAGATCATAATTTTTTCGTATATACTCGAGAAGTACAGGTGCTGCGTATAAATTGTCAACAGGTATGTTAAAAAAACCCTGAATCTGGCCTGCGTGAAGGTCTACGGTAAGAAGTCTATTCGTCCCTGCTGCGGTGATAAGGTCAGCAACCAGTTTTGCAGATATCGGAACCCTCGGTTGAACCTTTCTGTCCTGCCTCGCATATCCATAGTATGGAATTACAGCAGTGATCCTCCCCGCAGATGCTCTTTTTAAAGCATCTACCATGAGAAGAAGTTCCATAATATTCTTATTTACCGGAGTGCAGGTCGGCTGTAAAATAAAAACGTCGGTGCCCCTCACATTCTCATTTATATGCACCATAATCTCACCATCACTGAATGTCGTTACAGTAGCATCTGCAACTGCAATACCAAGATAGTTTCCAACTTCCTTTGCAAGCTCCTTGTGTGCATTACCAGTAAAAAGCTTCATCCCCTCAGGCATTGTACCCCCTCTTTTCTCAGTTGTTAGTTTTTAGTTTACTGACAACTGATAACTAATAACTGTTCACTAATCATGGCTGGGGCGGGAGGATTCGAACCTCCAGATGGGAGATCCAAAGTCTCCTGACTTGCCGTTTGTCGACGCCCCAAAACAAAAGTTCAAAGTTCAAAGTTAAGAATTACGAATCTAAAAAACATCTTTCATAAAAATTTGTTATTGTATTTCACTTTTCACTTAAATAATTGTCTCTACCAGCCTGCACCAATGTGGCTTCATTGCCTTTGCAGCCTTTTTTGCTCTATCTTTACTCTCAAAAATACCAAAGACTGTGGGGCCACTTCCGCTCATCGCAGAAATTACTGCCCCGTTTTCCCGCATACTCGTTTTAATCCTGTCCACAACAGGGTATCTTGTCACAACACCCTTTTCAAGGTCATTATTGAGCATGGTACCGAGAGAAGCAAAATCCTTCTTCTCCACGGCTTGACAGAACAGTTTAATATCAATAGTCTTCTTTGTCAACTCTTTCACATGCTTATAAGCCCATGCCGAGGAAATAGAGAAAAAAGGTTTTACAAGAAGAATGTCAACAGATGACCCAATTTTAAGAGAAGAAACCTTTTCTCCTCTTCCCTCAACAAGAGCAACTGGACTATTTAAAAAAAAAGGGACGTCCGAACCTATTTCTGCACCAATTGAGCTTAAATCTCTATTATTTAACTCGAGTCCCCATACCATATTCAGACCTGAAAGTGTATATGCAGCGTCGCTACTCCCTCCTCCAAGCCCGGCACCAATTGGTATATTCTTCTTTACTATTATCTTGATACCCTTCTTGTAAGATGTATATTTTTTAAGAAGAGAGGCAGCCCTGTATACAAGATTATCCTTAACAGGTATAGTTGAATCACTCTCCACCTCAATGGTATCTGCATGCTCAAAAATCAGGTCATCATAAAGCCTAATGCATTGCATTAGGCTCATAATATTGTGGTAACCGTCTTGCCTTTTACCAAGTACTAAAAGAAACCAATTTATCTTTGCAGGGGCACTCAGTAACAATGCTGGCTTACTTTTTTTCCACCTCTCCATGTCCAAGTTCTTTTATCTTTCTCTCGACTCTCTCTTTAAGACCTTCTTCTTTTTCATGAAGCTTAAGTGCTTTCTCCCAGAATTCTTTTGCCCTTTCCTTAAGGCCTCTCGAGCTATATACATCTCCTATATGTTCATATAAAACCGGATCATCTTTAACTATCTCTGCAGCCCTCTGGAGAACTTTCATTGCCTCGTCATAGTGACCCATTTTGAAATAAACCCATCCGAGACTGTCTATTATATAGCCGCTATCCGGTTTGAGTTCGAGTGCCTTGTTGATAAGCGCCCGCGCCTCTTCAAGATTTATTCCTTTATCTGCATAGCTGTAGCCGAGGTAATTAAGCGCATCAGCATGTTTTGGGTTAATCTCGATTGTCTTCTTCAGGTAGAGTACCATCTCATCAAACCTATTTGTTTTTTCGAACACTATGGCAAGATTAAAGTTTAATTCATCATTGTCTTTAAAACGGCTCAGTGCATCCTTAAAAACTGCTTCTGCCTTCTCATAATCTTTTTTATAGAGATACGAAATGCCGAGGTAGAGATACACCTCGGGCTTATCCTTTTCAAAACTGAGTATTTCTTCATAAATGGCGATTGCATCATCTTCCCTTTTCAGTTTTGAATATAAATAACCGAGATGGATGAAGGCACTGATATTTTTCGGCTCCTGCAAGATTATCTTCCTTAATTCCGAAATTGCTTCTTCATTTCTTCCTATTTCCTCAAGAGATATTGCAAGATAGTATCGTGCAGGGACATTTCCGGGTTTCGCCTCAAGAACGATTCTGAATTCTTCTATCGCTCTGTCATATTGTCTATCTTCAAAATAGAGCACCCCGAGAATCCTATGTATATCTGTGTTTGCAGGTATCTGAGTACTCATTTTTTCAAATTGCTCTATAGCTTTATCTTTTGTCTTCATCTTTATGTAAATCTGTGCGAGCCTTTCTCTGGCCTGGATATTATGCGGGTTTATGTCAACTGCCTTGCGGTAATATTCTTCTGCTTTTTTCAGGTCTTCCTTCATCTCACTGATTAATCCTAAATTAATATACGCTGCATCAAAGCCTGGTTTTTGGTCTAATGCTTTTTGGAAATACTCTGATGCCTTTTCAATCTCACCCTTATTGATATGCGCTGAACCAAGAAAATACATCGCCATATAGTTATCAGGGGTTTTTCTTACTAGTCTCTCAAGAAGTTCGATAGCTTTATCGTAGTCCTGCTGAGAAGCATAGAGTACACTTAAAAAAAGTGCTGCCTCCTGCTTGTCTGGTTCTATCTCAAGAACTCTCTCATATACCTTTATTGCCTCTTCAGGCCTCTTCTGACTGTTGTAAAGCTCACCAAGGAGCATGAGTGCTGGCACATAATCAGTCTCTGTCTTCACAATCTCCTCAGCAGCTGTTATGGCCTCGGTAACCTTCCCTGTTCTGAGGAGCATATAACTAATCTGGATCTTTAAATATGGAGATGAAGGGTCTATCTTAAGGGCTTCATGATAATATTCAAGCGCATCTTCCCATCTCCCTTCTCTTTCTGCATTATAGCCTATGGCATAAAGATAATATGCGTCTTTTGAAGGGACAGGCCTTCCTTCTCCTTCCTTAATCTGTTTTACAGTGCATGAAACTATAAGGATAATAAAAAGAAATAAAATGGCTATTTTATCACGCATAATTCATTATGACACAAAGATAAGATTGATAACAATATGATAAAATCCTCTATGGATTTCTTTGATATCGTCTTTCCAATAAATCTCAACCCCCTGACGTACAGGTGTCCTGAAGAACTTTTAGAGCACATGGAACCAGGCATGATGGTGAGTGCACCGCTTAAGAATAGAACGTTTAAAGGGATTATCATCGGACGGTCTTTTAAAGCCCCTTCTGGAGATATTAAAGACATTCAAAAAGTCCATGGTGAAACCCCGGTATTGAGCAGTAAGATGCTCGGTCTTCTCAAGTGGATGTCGGAATATTACCTGACAGAACAGGGTATTGTTTTAAAAAATATGCTTCCTAAAGAAGCCTTTACAAAGGTACACGCAAGAAAAACAAAAATCTTTCCTCACCCAAAGGAGGGACGTAAGGATCATTTGCTCCCTATTATCACAATCAATGATGAAACAGTTTCAAATCTCACTGATTCACTACAAAAAAATACCTACAGGACGTTTTTACTTCATGCCCCATCCACGGTATATGAATACTCCTTTGTGATAAAGATACTCACAGAAACGAAAAATGTAATCCTTCTTGTCTCAGAAGTCTCCTATGCCGATAACCTTTATCCTCTTTTAAAAGATACGTTTGGAGAAAGGGTATGTATTTTCCACAGTGGATTAAGCAGGGGAAAGAGGTCAGAGGCAATTGAAAGAATTTCATCAGGCTATTCTGATATTATGCTTGGCACAAGGTCTGCTGTCTTTGCCCCTTTGAAAAAGGTCTCATTCATTGCGGTCCTCCGCGAACACAGCAGTTCTTACAAACAGGAGAACGGCCTCAGGTATAGTGGTAGAGATGTTGCAGTAATGAGAGGCTATCTCGAAAAGGCTACTGTGCTCCTTTCATCTATAAGCCCGTCCATTGAATCACTCTATAATTGCAGATCTGGCAAATACACCCTTTTAAAATCAGCAGGAGAAACGAAAAAACCCAGGATTAAAATAATAGACATGAGATATGAAAAACTCCCGAAGCCTTGTCTCTCAAAGACCGTTATTGATGCCTCTACAAGATATATCAAGAATGATAAAAAGGTAATGTTTGTGATAAACAGAAGAGGCCATTCAACCCTTCTTCAATGCAGTGAATGTCACAATATTGAAGAATGCCCTGATTGTGGAATTCCCCTTGTTTTCCACAAACAGAAGATGTCTCTGAAATGCCACTATTGCAAATACACAGTATCACGAATTCCTGAAATATGTCAGAAATGCAAAGGCTATACCATGGAGTTAATTGGTGCAGGTACACAGAGGGTTCAGGAAGGTATTGAAGAACTCCTCGGGATAAAAACTCTCAGGCTTGACAGTGATATGACACAGAAAAGGTCAGACATAGAAGAGTTAATCGGAGCAACATACAGGAATGATGTAAGAATAATAATCGGGACAAAACTTATGACAAAAAGGTTAGGCATTACTGATGGATTTTCAATGGCAGCTCTTTTAAATACAGACCTTTACCTCAACCTCCCTGACTTCAGATCTGCTGAAAAGGCTTATCAGGAAATCCTGTTCATAATTGACAAAATCGCATCTCATGGTGAACTATTCATTCAGACACGGATGCCACAACACTATCTCTTTAACTACTTAAAAAAATATGATTATCAGTCTTTCTTCATCGAAGAACTCCACAGGCGAAAATCACTCTCCTATCCTCCCTATTCAAAACTTTTGCTCTTTAAAATTATCTGTAGGAGAGACATCTCAATGGAAGTCTCAGGGGTCATCGGAAAAATAAATAAAAAAGATGTTGAAATCCTTGGACCATCTCTATCAAAAAGTACTCAGGGAAAACATGAGTATAGATTACTTCTCAAGTCATCTATTCGCGGAAGCCTTCACTCTGCTGCCAAAATCTTTATAGAGACATTCAAAGACTTAAAAGAGGTGAAAATAAAGGTGGACGTTGACCCTATATCAATTTAGGGTGTTTTGCGCTCAGGATTGTCCTGGCTCGTTCAATATCATTTCGTATCTGGGTCTCAAGGCTAAGAGCATCTGGGAAGGACCGTTCACCCCTAATCCAATCAATAAAATATACCCTTATCGTTTCACCGAGGAGATTACCAGAAAAATTGAATAGGTGCGCCTCATAACTCACATCGGAACCACCAAATGTCGGCCTTCTGCCGATATTGACAACCCCATCAAAGAAGCTATCCTTAGCCATAACCCTTACTGCATATACTCCTTCCCTCGGGACAATCACGTCAGGGGTTTTAATATTTGCTGTAGGGACGTTCAAGATTTTACTACCCCTGCCAGTGCCTTGTATAACTTCTCCCTCTATTGAGTACGCTCTTCCAAGAACGGTTGAAACCTCATTGACTTTTCCTTTTTGCAAGAGCCTTCTGATCCTGCTGCTGCTCACCACATCCCCATCAAGCTTCACGCTCCTTATCGTCTTGACTTTAAACCCCAGCTCCCTCCCCCTTCTGCATAAAAGCTCTGTCGTTCCTTTTTTATTTTTTCCAAAGGCATAATCGTAACCGATAATAACCTCCTTAGCACCTATTTTCTTCACAAGCACATCCTCGATAAAAGCGTCGGGGGAAAGGTCAGCAAACTCTCTCGTAAAGTTTACGCATAACAAGACCTCTATGCCAATTGCTTCCAATATTCTCGCCTTCTCTTTGAAGGTCGTGAGCATCTTTAATTCCTTTTCAGGAGCAAGAACCTTTACCGGATGAGGCTCAAAGGTGATGACCATTGATGTCCCTTCAAGCTCTTTGGCCTTTTTGATTACCCAGAGGAGTATCATTTGATGGCCGCGGTGGATACCGTCAAAATTGCCTATGGTGAGAACTGTGTTATGATAACTTTTTCTTAATTCCTCGAGTCCGTTTATTATTTCCATCTTCTGTCTCTTGTAAAAGTTTATTATAAATTATCTCAACCTGTTTCATTGTCTCTTCAGTCGTCCCATTGTTATCTATGACGTAATCAGCCCTTCTGATTTTCTCCTCAATGGGAAGCTGCGCCTTTAGTCGAAGAATTGCCTCTTCCCTATCCACTCCATCCTTCTTCAGGCGATTCAAAGCAATTTCCTGTTTTGTATATATTGTAATCGTCCTATCAAACCTATCTTCATATCCTCTCTCATAAAGCAACGGTACCTCGATCATTGCGATCTTATTTTTTCCGTTCATCTTTTCCAAAAAGTTTTTTACCCTTTGAAATACAAGAGGATGAAGGATATCCTCAAGAGAATGTCTTAACATATCATTTTTAAAAATTACCTCCCCAACCTTTTTTTTGTTGAGACTGTCATCTTTATCGAATACCTTATCACCTAAGAGCCCCCTGACCTTTTCGAGAACATTCTTCTCATCAAGGAGGGATTCAACAATTTTATCAGCATCAATAGTAACCACGCCAAATTTTTTGAACATGGGAAGAACAGTGCTTTTCCCCATCCCATAATTACCTGTCAGTCCAACAAGAAGCATAAACGATATTATACACTAACTAAAGTTATGGAAAAATGAGAATCGAGGCAGGATTAAAATTATGCTTTTACTACACGTACCTTTTCACCGATTCCTATATCAAAATCTGATGAAGCACTTCCCTTGTATACAAAAAGTTCAAGACAGTTGAAGCTATTTATTAACGAATAAAGTCTTTTGTCTTCAGCATCTGAATAGTGATTCTTCATAGGAATTTCTTTCCCTTTACCTATTACTTTCAGCA
>JAOUJR010000360.1 GCA_029883145.1 Nitrospirota bacterium | reverse complement strand
ACCGCAGGTCCTGTCGTTGCAAAACCCAGTTGAGGATCTGAAAACTCCCAGAGAAGTTGTGGAGAATTAGGGTTTGTAATATCAAGAGCAAAATATGAAGAATATCCTACACTTGTTCCTCCTACATCAACAGGGGTATTCACACAATCCTTACTTCCATCGCCACTCACATCAGGACATGCAATAGTTGTCCCCCTGCAGGCACCGCCATATCTCATGCCTCCAACGAGGACGGTTTTCCAGCTATTCACCGTCTTATCATCATCTGGATTTCCACCAATACTCGCATCAAAGACATAAGGAGCAAGGTCAATTGAATAAACATGGCAGTACTCAGGGTCTGTCATGTATTTAAGGTACGGTAATGCATTCTTTGGTATGAACGCCCACATTTCATAACCGATGGGTGTAGATACGTCAGGGTTTGTCAGCCTTGCCATTTCAAACTGAGAATTCCGCCCGCTCCAGTCCAGTTCCAAATTTCCGAGCTTGAAAGCATGGAGCATCCCATCATTCCCGCCTGCAAAAACCATACCTCTGTCCTTATAGATAGAGGAATCTACATATGATTTATAAGTATTATCACCATACACCTTGTCATAGTTATGTAATGGTATCCATGAAGCAATCTTCGGAGTCGAATCTAATATATCACCAAGCTTCCAGACATGAGTGTCAGAACCGATCGTCACAGTCCGCAACCTATAATCATTAATGCCATCAGCATTTGCATCTATAATAATATCCTCTCCGTGCGTATATCTGATAATATTTACTGCCTCTACATCGGAGGCTTGTAAATATTCTTTTAACGTTGACGCATTACCTATGGAAAAATTTCCTGCAAGAAAACTACTTCCATTGATAGTTGTATAAATAGTCCTTGGAGTTACACTAATGTCTCTACTCCATAATAACTGACCAGTTTCCCAGAGATTCTTTATGTTTTCGAACTGAACATTTCCCGCATTTGCATCTGGATCGCCATCACCATCAGAATCACTACAAAGTCTCGCCCTCACTGTTTGAAATGTGGTATCGAAGTAAAGCCGTGTAATGTAATCTTCTATGAGATGGAGTTTCTGGTCATAAACAGAATCTTCTCTTATGTCGCTTTTTGTAAAATATGGATCTACATAATACCATAGATTTTGAAGTGCTCCTGCCCACGCAATGACGTCATTACCGATTCTGCGCCTCGGAAAGAAAACAGCCTGAACGAGATTGGCTCCCTGTCCTTCTCCTGATGCAAGAACAGAAGCCGCTGTCCCTGAAGAAGCTCTCTTGATCATGCTCATAAAAGCTTCCTTGACAGCCTTTTCAATCTTTGAACCATCTCTTGCCTCAAAATATGTATCAGGCACACCATCACCATTCTCATCCCATTCTGATTGAAGGTCGGGAATATTATTACCGTTAATATCTTCAAAGCTTCCATTTATTGTGGCGTACTTGAGCAGTGTAGAACCAGTACCCCAAGCAAACACTGTATAAAGAGTTAAAACCTGGTTGCCTGGCATGTCATTTTTCCCAATAGTTGCACTTCTGAGGTCTGTAGTGTGGGCATACAGGGCTACATCCTCAATACCCGCCACATAGCATCCAGAGGTCACCCCATCACAAAACGCAGAATTATTTTCTCCAGTGCATGAAGTAAAGGTTGCTGCAGGAAATGTGTACGTTTCAGGTGCAGTACCGCTCTTCGCAGGACAACCTGTACCTGAACAGTTAAAGTTTGATCTTCCGTTCGCATAATCTCTCAAATTCGCAGGTAGATTACCATCTGCACAGGGCTCTCCATCTGTGATATAGAGAACAAAGCTCTTTGCACACGAAGGGTAGCGAGGCTGTCCACCTGTCCCGTAGTTTAAGGGGTCAACATTGTTATTTATCTGATAATCACCTGATGAGTATCTCGGGCCTGGACTCCCTATGCCTGAGATACTATCCGTCTGTGCAAAATAGCCAGCCATCGTCCATAATGTTTCAGAAAGAGGAGTATTAGCATTCGGTCTTGTGAGGTTTATCTGGTTTACTGTACTCGACAGACTTCCGCCGGAAATATAGACCTGAACGAAACCACCCTGGTTAGACGAACCTGTGTTTACACGATAAAATGAAAGCCCCAGTCTTGCACGGGCGCCGACAACACTTTGAAGAACACCTTCAACTGGAACGGGTACTCTCACTGCAACATTAAAAGTCGCTTCATTACCGGTATCAGTTGCATTACGCACTGTAAATGATGATGTGCCGGAACCTCCGCCATCACAGCTTGCTCTGCCGAGCGTATTGACAACAAACTTTCGAGTTCCAGAGTAGGGCATGTAGAGATCTGCACTTGATATACTTTTAAATCTTCCCCTGCTATCACAATCTGCCACCTCTCCTATAAGTCTGTTGTAACCGGAACCTTCACCTGATGTTGTGGTCCCACCGGTCATTACTTTTCTTATAACATCCACTCTTCTCATTGTGAGCCAGTTCAGGAAATTACCATCCCATTCATCACCGGCCTTTGCCCT
>JAOUJR010000038.1 GCA_029883145.1 Nitrospirota bacterium | reverse complement strand
GAAATAAAAATGTAGTTAATCCTACTTTTTTGAATCTTCCCCAGTAAAACACCTCATAAGAAATTCAGCATCAGCAGGTGCGAGGTCAAACTTGATACAGGCCTCATCAATCAATTTGGAAAGTACGGGATTTTTTCTGAATTCACGCTCCTCTGATATCCATCTGACAGCTTTCCTGAGCTGTTCTCCTTCAGGCAAAATACTCATTCCATTCACCTCGTGTTTTATTTTAGCAAGTTTCTGTTGATTTTCGCCATACTGAATACGTATCCGTAAACATCTCCTTTTTTGTTATGAAGTAGTTTTTATAAAGTCGGGGAAATGCACTTGAGCGACTTTACGAAATCTTTGGTTACCAGTCTTGGCGAAAGGAGCATGTCGATACGACCGAATTTGCACTGTTTGAGGCCAAAGGCCGAGTTTGCAAATTCGAGCGACAGAGCCTTAGACTGGTCAGAGATTTCGTTTACTAAGCGAAAGGGCATTCCCCCGACTCGTTATCATTGATTGGCGTGAAGAGCCCCGGATTCCTGAAATAATGCCTCTTCTATCACCTCAATTAAGTGTAATATAGGCTTATTTTTAATCTCTTTTGCGAGCTGTATCATACAGCCAGGGCATGCGGTAATAATCATTTCTGCCCCTGTTTTTGTGTAGTTCCCGATGCATCTGTCAAGAAGACTCTGGGAGAGCTCTTTATAAGAAAGACTAAAAATTCCTCCGAATCCGCAGCACCGCTCTTCCTCGGCCTCTATTAAATTAATGCCAATGTTTTTTATGATTTCCCTCGGCTGTTTTTTAATACCCAATCCGTAACTGAGGTGGCACGGGTCATGGTAGGTTGCAGTCACAGATTGGGAAGCAAGAAAGGGAAGGGGTGAATCTATTTTATTTATGAGAAAGTTCGATATGTCCATTGCATTTTCAAAACCTTCGCCGATGAGTTTTGGATATTCTTCTTTGAGCGTAAGTGTACATGTGGGACAAAGACTCAGGAGTGCATCAACATTCAGCTTGCTGAATATTCTGAAGTTCTTTTTTGCAAGTTCAACAGCCTCTTTTTCAAGGCCCAGTGTTCTCAATGGAGCACCACAGCATACCTCACCAACCGGGAAGATGACCTCATAATGAAGCTTTTGTAATACTGTAATAAGTGATTCCCCTAAATGTGGATAGAGAAAATTCACTGTGCAGCCTGTAAAGACCGCTATTCTCCCTTTCTTTTTTGAGACAGTGAAGATTTGAAATTTGTCCCTTAGTTGATGTTCAGGAAGTTCAATATGAAATGGAAGGATTCCTTTCTTCAAAAGATAGGGAAATAACATATGCTGGGCTATCTTGAGGAGACTGAAACTGAGTTCAGGCCTTCTCGAAGAAAATTTTGTGAGGAGACGGACATATCGCCTTTTTATATCTGAACCCTTCAACAGACTTCTGCCAAGGTATATAAGCTCCTTTATGTCAATTTCAAGTGGACATAATCCTGAACATGCACCACACAATATACAGCTAAATATGCGGTCGTTGAGAACAGCCGATGGTTTCAGTTGTCCTGTCGTGAGCCCCCAGAGGAGTGCAAGCCTTCCCCTCGCACCCATTGCCTCTGTCATGTCTTCATCATATGTTGGGCAAATGGCCTTGCAGCTTCCGCAACGAACGCATTTTGAGAGTTCATTTAAATAGTGAGCGCGGTCCATTAAAAGCATTATAACTTTGTGAGTACTATTCTTTCTACCTTCGTTATTGAAAGGCATCGTGAGCACAATTCGCCCTCTTCCTTTTTTTGCCCATGGCATATATAATTAAAAATATTCTGAAAACTATTGAGATAGTTTAAGCAATGCTTAGTGGATACAATACCAACATATCATACAAAGGGATAACCTACCATATCCAGACAGAGGACAATGGAATAAAGAATCCAGTAGTAGTGACACTTCTTTATTCACAGGGGGCAATCCTTGCATCTAAAAAGACCAGCTATGCACATATCCTGGATGGTGCTGAATATAAAGAGAATGTCAGGAAGCTGATGAAAGAGCAACACAAAAATATGATAAAAGAACTCATTTTAGGTAAATATACAGGAGAAGAAAAACCCGAAGATACTAAAAAAGCAGGAGCTCATCAGTAGATGAAGAAAAGAGACATTGGTTTTCTGAGACAACAGGCAACAAGGGTAAGGGTTGAGATACTGAAGATGCTTACCGAAGCAGGCTCAGGCCATACAGGGGGTTCACTTTCAGCAGCTGATGTGGTGACTGCACTTTATTTTTACAAAATGCGACATAGACCGGATGACCCAAGCTGGAGAGAAAGGGACAGGTTTATCCTCTCAAAAGGACATGCAGCGCCATTACTTTATGTCGTATTAGCTATGACAGGTTATTTTGATATATCCGTGCTTAAGACACTTCGTAAAATAGGCAGTCCCCTTCAGGGTCATCCTTGTTCAAAAACTCTTCCGGGTGTTGAGATCTCAACCGGTTCTCTTGGCCAGGGGCTGTCTGTTTCAAATGGAATTGCGATCGGCCTGAAAATAGACAACCTCAGTTCAAGGGTTTATTGTCTTTTAGGCGATGGTGAAACACAGGAAGGTCAGGTATGGGAGGCTGCGATGACCGCAGCGCATTACAGGCTTGACAACTTATGTGCAATAATAGACCTCAATGGCCTCCAGATAGATGGCCCTGTATCTCAGGTGAAAGCCATAGAACCTGTTGCATCCAAATGGAGTGCCTTTGGATGGCAGGTGATTGATATTGATGGCCACAGCATTGATGAAATACTCAATGCACTTGATGAAGCAGAAAAAATAAAAGGAAAACCAAGCGTAATCCTCGCTCATACAGTCAAAGGGAAAGGCGTCTCTTTTTTTGAAGGTAAAGTTGAGTATCATGGAATAGCACCTACTCGTGATGAACTCGAAATGGCATTGAAGGAACTTGAAGGAAATGGTCAATGACTCATAGAGGTGAAAGAGTCAAGGATACTGGAGTCGGACAGCAGAGCATAATCGGGAAAGCAATGGCAACAAGAGATGCTTACGGAGAAGCACTCCTTGAACTCGGTAAAAAGAGAAATGACATTGTTGTTCTTGATGCAGACCTCTCAGGCTCAACAAAAACAGGGAAGTTTGCAAAGGCATTTCCTGACCGTTTTTATAATATCGGAATCGCTGAACAGGATATGATCGGCACTGCAAGCGGACTTTCACTTACAGGAAAAATTCCTTTTGCATCAACCTTTGCGGTCTTTGAGACAGGAAGGGCATGGGAGCAAATAAGACAGATGGTGTGTTACTCGAATCTTAATGTAAAACTTGTCGCAAGTCATGGTGGTATTACTGTGGGAGAAGACGGTGCATCACATCAGTCAACAGAGGATATTGCACTTATGAGGGTTCTCCCGAATATGACTGTCATCGTCCCTTCCGATGGTTATGAGACAATGCAGGTAATAAAAACGATTGCAGATGTTTATGGACCTGTATATGTCAGGCTCGGGAGGGCAAAAGTTCCCGCGGTGATGCCTGCTGAGTATGAATTCAAAATCGGAAAGGCTTATCCCTTTCATATCGGGAAAGATGCAAATATTATAGCGATGGGGATTATGGTATCCATGGCGATAGAGGCTGCAAAAATTCTTAAGGATGAAGACATAGATGCCGGCGTAATCAATATGCCTACAGTAAAACCTCTCGATATCGAGATATTACTCCATGCAGCGAGGTCATGCAGGCTTGTTGTCACAGCCGAAGAGCATTCAATCATTGGTGGTCTGGGAAGCGCAGTAAGTGAATTTCTCGCTGAAAATGTTCCTGTTCAGATGAGAAGAATCGGGATAAAAGACTCGTTTGGTTGTTCTGGAAAGCCAGAGGAATTATTAAAACTTTATGGCCTTACTGCAGATGATATCGTAAAGACAGTCAAAGAGGCACTGAAGAAATGGACATATGATACACTTTGAGAACGTATCAAAGCACTATGATACCCAGACTGCCTTAAGGAATCTCACCTTTTCCATTGAAAAAGGGGAGATGGCATTTATCACCGGACCAAGTGGTTCAGGGAAAACAACTCTGCTTAAGTTAATATATCTTTCAGAAAAACCTGATGAAGGCACTATTTCAGTAGATGGTCGAGAAATAAACGGACTGAAAGAATCTGAAATACCCGTATTAAGGAGAAAGATTGGGTTTGTGTTTCAGGATTTCAGGCTCCTTAATAACAGGAACGTATTTGAAAATATTGCGCTTGCTCTCAGGATAAGAGGGATAAATAATAAAGATGTGAAGACCCGGGTATTTGATTCACTTAAAACAGTAAACCTGAGGCATAAGGCAGATTATTATCCGGATACCCTGTCAGGTGGAGAACAACAAAGGGTTGTGATTGCAAGGGCAATCGTCTCTGAACCTACAGTTATCCTTGCTGATGAGCCAACCGGCAATGTTGACCCTGATACATCAGCAGGTATTATGAGGACATTCAAAAATATTAATGCAACAGGCACCACAATCATTATTGCGACCCATAACAGAAAACTTTTCCGGGATACGGGCAGAAGGGTGCTCAGACTGGACACCGGTAACCTTGTGAGCGAGGAGCAAGGTTAATTGGCTACGTATCCATTCAGACTTGCACTCAGGAGCATATTGCATGAAAAGTGGATTAATCTTCTTTCCGTTTTGGCTATTGCAGTAAGTCTCCTTATGACTGCGCTTACTGTTCTCTCGGTATACAATGTTGATGTGGCAACCCAAAAGCTTCCAGAAAGATTTTCGATGATGCTTTATCTGAAAGATACACTTTCAGGAGGAGAAGTAGAAAATATAATGAATACTCTCAAGAAGGAACATCCGGTAGAATCAGTGAAATATATTTCAAAGGATCAGGCACTGAAAGAACTGAAAACAATGTTGAAGGGCACAGAACATGTGCTCGAGGGACTTGAAGGAAATCCGCTTCCTGATTCAATAGAGATTAAGCTTAAAAAAAAGGCAGTGGGACCTGAGACCGCACAGCAACTTGCAGCAAGGGTAAAAGAGATAAAAGGGGTAGATGATGTTGAATATGGAGAAAAATTCCTGTTCGCTCTCTCTTCCATTAAAATCGGCGTGAAAACCATCGGCATACTTTTTATTGTGATAATGTCTGCAAGTGTGATCTTTGTCTGTTACAGCACAGTGAAGATACTCTTTTACAGAAAAAAGGAGGAAATAGAAACCTACAAACTTCTTGGAGCTACGAAAGGATTTATAAGGGCACCTTTTATCATCGAAGGTGCTTTCATCGGACTGAGTGGTGGCATTTTAAGCCTGCTGGGTATTTTATTGGTATATTACATAGTCATTTTCAGGCTCAGTCATACCATCCCCATCTTCAATGCATTCGTCTTCCCTGCTGATATGTCTTTTCTTCTTCCCCCTGTAGGGCTCTTTCTCGGTATTGCAGGCGCTGCAATCGCAATCGGCAGGATTAAATACTAAGCATGGAGCAGAGAGCAATGAGCAAAGAGCAAAGAGCACAGGGTATACGACATAATATATTGCGCTTCTTAGTTTTTAACTCTTTGCTCCTTGCCCTTTGCTCCTTGCTGTTTTTTTCATATTGTTATGCTGCTTCACCTGAGGAAAAATATAAAAAGATACAAAAAGACATAAAGATTCATAGAGAAAAACTCGAAAAGGCAAAGAGTCGTGAGCGGTCAATCCTTTCTGATATTGAAAAGTCTAATAGAGAAATAAGCCAGGTAGAGGCTGAACTCAGGAAATACCGGAAGAAGCTCGCAGCTACAGAGTCAAAGATAGCACAGGTGGAGGCTGAGATTTCTCTTACCAAGGATAATATCGAAAAAAGAAAAGAGTGGATCAGGAGAAAACTCAGGGCTATGCAAAAATACAGACACTCCGGGGATATCGTGATATTACTTTCGGGTACTGACGACCTCTCTCAACTTATGAGAAGATGGAAATATCTGCACTATATTGCTGCCTATGAACACAAGGTGATGACTGCCTATGAAGACAACCTGAGGGATCTTCATGAGAAAGAGAAGCAACTCATGGCGCTCAAGGCAGAACTCAAGCAGAATCAGGAGAAAGTGAAGAAGGAGGAAAAAGCCCTTGTAGGAAAGAAGAAGAAAAAAAGAATGGTACTCGCATCTGTCAAAAAAGAAGAAGCTTCCTATATAAAAATGTTGAAAGAGTTAAAAGAGTCTTCAAAAAGAATTCTTGACATTATAAAAAAAGAGACAGAGCAGATAGATACTTACCATGCAAAGGGTTTCTCGGCGCTCAAGGGGAGACTTCCCTGGCCTGTTGAAGGAAAGGTGGCAATTCGGTATGGTTCCCAGAGGGACCCGCAATTTAATACTCCCATATTCAGAAGCGGCATATACATTAAGACAGACAATGATCTTGCGACAAAAGCAGTACATAGCGGCAAGATAGTTTTTGCAGAGTGGTTCAAGGGCTATGGACAGCTCGTGATTGTAAACCACGGAGGCGGGTACCACACGTTATATGGGAGCCTCTCAGAGATTTTTTCAAAGGTAGGAGATATAATAAGTAGAGGACAGACAATTGGGCGGGCAGGGAATTCGGGTATCCTGAATGTGCCAGGCCTTTATTTTGAAGTGCGATATAAAGGGAAGGCCCTTGATCCATTACAATGGCTGAAAAGAAGATGAATTTTGGAGGATAACACAAAATGAACAAGAAAAAGATAACCTTGATAGCGATTCTTATATTTGTTGTTGTATCTACAGGTATTCTCATCGGGAGATGGTCTGTAGCCATCGTGGGTGCAGCGGCAGAAGGATATGAGGAGCTCAAAGTCTTTACAGAAGCCCTTTCTCTTGTCAGGAAGAACTATGTAGAAGATGTAAAACCAAAGGACCTGGTATATGGTGCGATTAAGGGAATGCTGAACTCCCTTGACCCTCATTCAGGTTTTATGACGCCTGAAATGTTCAAGGAGATGCAGGTTGAAACAAAAGGAGAGTTCGGAGGTCTCGGGATACAGATAGGGATAAAAGACGGGATGCTCACCGTCATTGCTCCGATTGAGGATACCCCGGCTTATAAAGCAGGCATAAAGGCAGGCGATAAGATCATGAAGATAAATAACGAGATAACCAAAAATATGAACCTTCATGAGGCGGTGAGTAAGATGAGAGGTGTAGCGAAGACCTCTGTCACCATAACAATATTCAGAGAAGGATGGAAAGAGACAAAAGATTTTACCATAATACGAGAGATAATAAAAATAAAGAGCGTGAAGTCAAAGCTGCTCGAGAATGGTATAGGGTATATAAAAATAAGCCAGTTCCAGGAACAGACAGGAGAAGACCTTTCTACTGCTCTGGAGAAACTCACACAGGAGAAAATAAATTCTCTCATCATTGATTTAAGAAACAATCCAGGAGGTCTTCTCAACAGTGCGGTTGCGGTGTCGAGCAGATTATTGCCCCCTGGTAAATTAGTGGTCTACATGAAAATCAGGACAGGCGAAAGGACAGAGTTTTATACTGAAGGGGGGAAACAGAGTTTTACTCTCCCGATGGTAGTACTGGTGAACCAGGGAAGTGCCAGTGCCTCGGAGATTGTTGCAGGTGCATTAAAAGACTGGAATACCGCGGTCATCCTCGGTACCCAGACCTTTGGAAAAGGGTCAGTTCAAACAGTAATCCCTCTCACGGATGGTTCGGGCCTCAGGCTCACCACAGCAAGATATTACACTCCAAAAGGGACTTCTATACAGTCCACCGGGATTATCCCTGATATCATAGTGAAGCTCGAAGCGAAAGACGGAGAAAAGAAACATCTTGTTATAAGAGAAAAGGACCTTGAGAGGCATCTGAAGAGCGAACAGGAAGAGGATAAACCAAAAGAACCTGAGGAAGTGGCAGTTATAGAGATAGAAGAGAAGGAAGATATGCAACTTCAGAGGGCTATAGATCTTCTCAAAACGTGGAAGATATTTAAGGAGCTGCCAAAGGCATCATAAAAAGTGATTCAACAGTTCAAAATTTAAAAGAACATGTCACATTTGAGACAGGCGAATCGCTCTCGAAACATGCAATGCAGGAATATATGTCGCCTTCTTCGAGACGTTTCCTGTCACACCACACCTTTTTGACAATTGTACTCTGATTGGCAAATGTGGCAGTAACTTCAATATCTTTATCTGTTGAGGAGATGCTCTTAGAATTATCCCGGATTGTTACATGCGCGCAAGGGTATATCACTGATTGGTATCTCTTATAGGGAATACCGGCATACCAATCAGTAACAATCTCTTCCTGTTTTCTGTCATAAAAAAATACTTTGAGTATCTCGCAATCATTGGCAATGAGAGCGTCAATAAATAGAAATAAGCATTGAAATACCAATGCGAAGATGAAGATAATGGATTTTGCCATAGTCCGGGAACAGTGAATCTTCCTATTGGTTTCTTCTTGTTCTTAAAACTCTTTTCCGCTTATATACAACTCTTCTTTTACTTTTCATTACTAAATCTATCAACTCTTTATACATGTGCGTGATATTATTCTTGCACAAGACACAAATGCAATCTGTTTGATAGGTATCATTTCCACATACGGTACATTTCACAAGTTTCGTGCTCCTGTACTTTTTTTTGTAGTTTGGTTTATTGGGCAGGTTTGAGTATCCGTTTTTTTTGTTCAGTTCTTTTACTTCTTTTACATTCATAATCGTTCTCCTTTAAAAGTACTAAATGCTGAATGCCATGTCTTGCGAATAGCAAAAATAATACCTAAATATAACCTATTGATTTTATTGTTATTTTTGGAATAAGAAGGAATCCTGACAGGCAATATACCTTATTGATAGGGCATTTTGCCCGAAATGGGGATAAAGTGGATAAGCTTTTACGTTCATTAATGAAGACGAAAAATATAACTGTACCATTTTTAATCCTGTTTTATTATTATTGTTACATGCCCAAAAAACTTACTACTAAACAGGATAACCCGGATAAAACAATAGCCAAAATATGGTGTCCTGATGGAGAAAAATTCCAATATATAAAAGTATGTGATTCTCACTGTAAAAAGAAGGATAAATGCTTGGCATTTAGAGATTATCTCGAGCCGAAATTATTCTAAGGTAATGAATGAGTCCTCTGCTTTTTATATGAGCTTTATGGTCTCTTTACCCAGATAATTCATAAACTATAGATTTAAGGACAGTATATAGCATCTTCGCTCATTCTCGACCCCGATAGCTATCGGGGGCTCCGAGGTGAATTCTTATACCAAGTACTTGGTATAAGAATTCAAAACCGCTCAAATGCCATATCCTGTCCGTTTTGTTAGAATTCATGTATTATCTGGGTTAGGGAATCAAAAAACTTAAAATAATATATTGCAACAAAATATAAAAAAAATTTAGAATTCAGGATGAAAATTTCCATAATTTTGCTTTTTGTATTTTAATTTTATGTCCAGAGCAATCCTTGACATAGAGACGGTTGGGAGGGATTTTGAGTCTCTTGATAAAACAACTCGGGAATATCTCCTGAGGTATGCAGAGACAAAGGATGAAAAGGAAGAGATCAAAGACCGCCTCTCTTTGTATCCCCTCTTCGCTGAAATAGTGACCATAGGATTATTCAATCCCGATACACAAAAGGGCATTGTATTTTATCAGGCATCGGGTGACCTATTACTTCCATTCGAAGAAGATAATGTGCGATATGAGGCTGGGACAGAGAAAGAAATCCTTGAGAAATTCTGGGATGTCATTAAGGGCTACAACCAGATTATTACCTTTAATGGCAGGAGTTTTGACTGCCCATTTATTTTAATCCGCTCTGCTGTCCATAAGATAAAACCGAAAAAGGATTTGATGCCTTCCAGATATAATGAGACCCATATAGACTTGCTCGATCAGCTCACCTTTTATGGTGCCTCACGCAAAAGGTTCAGTCTTGATATGTGGTGCAGGACGTTCGGGATAAAGAGTCCCAAGGAAGGTGGTATTACAGGGTTAGAGGTGAAAGACCTGTTCAAGGCTGGCAGATACCTTGATATTGCAAAATACTGCGTCGGTGACCTCAGGGCAACACGGGAGCTTTTATTCTACTGGGAAAATTATATAAGGTTTTCAGGTTAAATAATGAAGA
>JAOUJR010000359.1 GCA_029883145.1 Nitrospirota bacterium | reverse complement strand
TATCTGTCCGATGGCAACTTCTGCAATAAACGATTTTTTCCTGAATTCTTCTCGACTGTGGATATTTGAAAGGTGTACCTCTATCGCAGGTTTATCTATTGCTGCAATGGCATCCCTTATTGCAATGCTCGTATGGGTATATGCAGCGGGATTTATAATCAAGGCATCGTAGTTGCTTTTCTGGATAGTGTCCAATATCTCACCCTCACTGTTGAGCTGTACTATATTCGCATCAATACCAATATCTGCAGCAAGTGAAAGAATGTTGTTATTAATCTCATCAAGTGAGATGGTACCATAGATGTCGGTCTCTCTTTTGCCGAGGAGGTTTAAGTTAGGACCGTGGATAACTAAGACTTTCATAGCTTTCTTAACTTTAGAATTCCGCTTCCAGCCTGGGGATCGCAGTCTTAAGGATAAATCGCCCCTTACCGTAATTGCCTTCTGGTTTTATAACAAGGGCTAAATAGTACTCGGGATTTATTTTTCTCATGATAATGCCGCACCTGTCTGATATTATCGAAAACTCCCTTGCTTCACCGAGGCCCAGATTATCTGCCGCAAGATGTATGTCTTTAATCATTGCAGATGCCTCAGCGCTCAGCCCGGTAAGATCAATAAGTTTTTCCGAAGCATATTCTTCAACAGGTATGCCATCTGTTGCAATGATCATGGCAGAGACAGCACCATCTACTTTTTCTACAGTCTCTTTAAGGATTTCTGAAAAACTCATTTTGCCTCTTTTTAATGCCCTCGAGGAAACTGTTCAGCTTTGCGATTATCTGTTCCTTATCCTTGCCAAGAAGTTTCAAAAGAATTTTCATATCTTCAATACGCTGCATTACATGGACATTACCGGGATCTATTGAGAGAAGTCTCTTGTATATATCCATCGCATTCATATATCTGCCTTGAGATATATAAATGTCTGCATCGACTATGCTTAAACCAGGCTGTTCAGACAGACTCTCCCTTAAAGGTTCAGGTTTCTCCTCAAGTGCACCCCCGGGCTCTTTAAAAATTTCTTCAGGCGAGAATATTTCTTCTTCTGACAATTCTTCTTTTTCTTCTTCTGTTATTACTTCTTCGATTTCTTCTTTACTTGCTTCGAGGAGAACTTTACTCAAATCATCTATATCCTCTTCGGTAATAGATATCTCAGATAACTGATTTTCTCCATGGGGAATCTCGGATATCTCCTCAAGTGCAACCCCTGAGTCTTCTAAAATATTTTCAGATAAAAGCTTCTCTTTTTCGGATAATTTTTCTTGTTCTGTTACTTCCTCTCCAGTTTTTTCCTCTTCGAAAAGGGTTTTACTCGAATACTCTATGTCTTGCTCATTGATAGGGATTTCAGGTGACGTTTCCTTCTCAACAGCAGGTTCTGATTCAATAGAAGTTGATTCTTCAGATTTTGCTCTTTCCAGGTTCTCAGGTTCAACTGTAAGTCCTTTTTCAAGCTCTGCAAGACTATTCGCTGCTTCTTCATCACCTGGATTCAGTCTTAATACTGTCTTAAATACGTCTATTGCTTCATCTATTTCGACGAGGTCTTTATGAATCTCAGCAAGCTTCTTATGGGCATAGAGGTTGTCTGGTATCGCGCTCACAACCTCCTTGAATTCTTCCTTTGCTTTATCGAGGATGCCTTGTTCAAGATATATCTTCCCTAAGGAAACATGTGCACTCATATATCGGGGGTGTTTTTCCAGTCCCTGAGTAAGGACAGCTATTGACTCGTCAAGCATCCCTTCCTTTTTATATTCTTCAGCAAGCAATATAAAAAGTTTGGAATTCGGGTCTTTATTTAATTTTTCCTTTAGTTTTTCAATTTCTTCAAGTGACATATTATTCACAAATTTTTATCAAAATAGCGAAAAAAGTCAAGACTTTATTTCAGATAACCTCTCTAATATCGCATCTGCAACAGAATCCTTGCTCATGAGTGGAAGTGTTGTCTCCTTCTCTTTATCTATAATAACAACCCTGTTTGTATCAACTTCAAACCCTGAATCGGCTTCTGTCACATCATTGAAAATAATCATGTCCATATTCTTTTCCTTTAATTTTTTTCTTGCCCGGTCAATTTTCCTGCCTGTTTCTGCTGCAAACCCGATAATAAAAAGCCGGTTCTTATTCTTACTGATCTCTGAAATAATGTCGGGGGTTTTTTGTAACTTCACGATGAGTTCACCTGATTTCTCAATTTTCTCCTTTGTCTTTTCTGCAGGCATAAAATCAGAGACCGCAGCAGACATGATGAGCACTGTTGATGAAGGCAGTTCTTGATTTATGGCATTCAACATGTCTGTTGCAGTTTCTGCAGAAATAAATTTCATGCCTTTTGGCTGACTCAGTAATGAATGCCCACTAATTAATGTGACCTCTGCTCCTCTTCTCAAGGCGGCTCTCGCAAGGGCATAACCCATCTTGCCCGATGATCTGTTTGATATAAATCTGACAGGGTCAAGATATTCCCTGGTAGGGCCTGCAGTGACAATGATTTTTTCTTTTACAAGGGTTTTCTGGCTGAGTGCA
>JAOUJR010000357.1 GCA_029883145.1 Nitrospirota bacterium | reverse complement strand
TTTGAATTTATGGTATATATGATATATTCTGTGACCAAAATTTCCTGAGGGGTGGGGAGATGTTATCTGATAATGTGGAGAGAAGAAACGGTCTGCGTTATGATTTTCCTCAAAGGATAGAATATATTTTAAGTCCGGAAATTTCTGAAAAAGTTTATCAAGGTGTTACAATCAATATCAGCAACACAGGGGCATGCCTCTATTTAGTTAATCTCCTCGCTGAAGGACAGAGAATAATAATCAAGAAGAATCTCCCCGTCTTTTATCAGACAGCGTTGGTGCGATGGATTAAAAAAGTAGATGATGATTTATATAAGGCAGGAGTAATGTTTGTGTGAGACAAAACCCTTTTTAAGAAAGGTCTTTTAAACCATTCTTTATATCTTCTCTGATAATTTTTATCACTGCAGGAGAGTTGAGCGGAATTCCTTCAAGCTCTGCCTTAATTTCTTTTGTATCTAAAGAATAGATATTACCGTTGCGTCTGTGTTCATAGAAAAAATCAATATCAGGACTACCAGCTATTAAGGTAATCAGGGTGTCAACAATGTTACCGAGTGGCTTTCTGTCAATGTGACTGTGTTTAAAACAGGCATATACAACCGTTCCCTCACCTTCTTTGGATGCGACAGTGAGGTCTCCTCCAGCTTCTTTTGCTGACTGAGAAAGGAAAGATAACCCCAGACCGACTCTCCGTGTTGTTCGAGTTGTACAAAAAGGGTCTGTGACATTTTTCAGGATATCCTCGTTCATCCCTTTTCCATTGTCCTTTATCTCTACAGAAAAGATATCATTTTTCAAATCCTCAAGGATTCTTATCTCTATCCTGTTTGCACCCGCAGTAATAGAATTTTCCACAACGTCAAGTATATGAAGTGAAAGGTCTTCCATGTTTATTAAAGGATAATCTTTCTCCCTTTAACACCCTTTAAGGCAAGGCAGAGTTCATCAAAAGTTGAGTGTTCCATAAAAAGGCCTGTTGAGACTTTACCTATATCAGATAACTCATGTGCATCAGATGAGGTGATACATGGAAAATGGCGATATTCTCCAAACCTTCTTTTTGCATCATCTATGGTAATATTTCTTGAGATTTCGAGTGCATCCAGATTTAAATCAGGTGGGATAAAACCAAGCTGACCGATAATTCCGAACCCTTCTCTGTCAATATGTGATGCAATTGCAAGACCGTCGAAAGAATGTATTGTCTCGACTACTTTACTCACTGAAAGTGTTGTTGCCCCTATTAATAACCTATTATTAAAACCAAGAACCTCATCATTTTCGTTCACGATAACCTGATACCCGAATGCATCTACATCATTTTCTCCTGGCTGAAGATTCTCATAGATAATATCCTGAATCCTCAGCGCACTATTGATATCACGAAAAAGTCCTACGATATGGACTTCCTCAAAGGATGTCACTTCTATGCCGGGAATCGCATTGATACCTTTTTCTTTTGCAAGCCTTGTTGTCACCTCTGCATTTTCGACAGAGTTATGGTCACATATCGCTATTATATTCAAACCAAGGGAGGCAGCTTTTTCAACAATACGGTATGGTGTCATATCCAGTTCAGCACAGGGAGAAAGACAGGTATGTATATGAAGGTCTGCTCTGAACTCTACCGGCATCTAAGGCCGAGGTTATAGAGTATGCCTGCAATTTCAAAGGCCGGGAGAGAGCTCACCATAATAGGGATTCCCTCTTCTTCAGCCTTTTTCAAAGTATCTGCATCAGGAGCTCTATTATTGACAAGTATGATGCCTGATAGTTCTTTAAGCGTTGCAACTGCCACAATATTTTGATGGGTTTGAAGGGTTATCCATACGTAACCATCTTTGGTATTTGCCATCACATCTGAGAGGAGGTCACTCACATAGCCCCCTGTGACCTCTTTTGTTAAATTGGCTGTTGCGGTCTTGACAACAAGCGACAAACTATCAACAACTTCCTGGAGTTTCATATATTACTCCTTTTTTATGTTAATAACCATTTCTAAGGTTGTTCCTATGCCCGGTATTGATAATATCTTTAGTTCATCGGTATTCTTCTTGATATTAGGCAACCCCATGCCTGAACCAAATCCCAGTGACCTTATCTCATCAGTTGCCGTTGAATAGCCCTCTGTCATTGCAAGATCTATATTTTCAATGCCAGGACCTACGTCTTCAACCACAATCTTTATATAATCCGGAGTAACTTTATATCGCATCATGCCTGCTGGAGTATATATTACTACATTCATCTCCGCTTCAAAAGCAGATATGGCTGTTCTTCTCACAATGCCGCGATCTACACCTATTTTTTCGAGAATGGACTTAAGTTCACATGAGGCGACACCGGCATTCGCAAAATCTTTACCTGTGATAAAAAAAACACCTTCTGTGGTTTCCATGGTTTTATCCTGCTTCAATAGAAGTTTGTAATTTATTTACATATAATCTTCCGCAGGCTTCAAACATAGAAAGTTTCGTAGCAAGCAATGGGATGTTCTTTTCATTGGCCAGTACAATAGTCTCTTTACTCGGTCTCTTGCCCCTTAC
>JAOUJR010000036.1 GCA_029883145.1 Nitrospirota bacterium | reverse complement strand
TATTTCGGGGATAAAGTCTTCAAAATGTATCTCCCATAATTTTTTATCTTCATACCCTTTAACACGTATTCCCAGGGCAAGGTTGAAATCACAATCATAGACATATCCCTGATAATCCACCGAAAGTAATCGCCTGCACATGATACTATCGAGAGTCTCATAGTTAAAGTTGTTTACAAGGAGCCTCATGTAATCATCAAGTTTCCCTTGCCGGATAAGATACTTTCTGAATCCTCCTATGGGAGAGTTTGTGATTGTAATCAGCTTATTGAAAGAAATACCGTGGATATCAGATAGGAGTTTTTTATAATCTTTTTCGAGATTCATTTGTGAAGGGGGAAGATAATCCCCCACAGGATTGTACACAAGCTCAACTGGAAGCTCTTCACTGCCATAGCCTGTCTCATTCAGTCTTTTCAGAACCTTCACACACTTATCGAATATCCCCCTGCCCCTCTGTTCATCTGTCAGATCCTTAAAACAACTTGGCAATGATGCTATTATCTTCACACTGTAGCGTTTATAGAGATCTATGAAAAATGAATACTCAGGCATATCAAGCACAGTTAAATTCGTTCTCACTGCAACCTTCTTATGATGCTTTCCTATTCTCTCGATAAACATCTTGAGATTCAAATTAAGTTCTGGAGCTCCTCCTGTAAACTCCACATTTTCAATATCAAGCTCCAGAAGCTTATCCAGAATCTTCTCAGCCGTAGCTGTGGCCATATTGCTTCTCCCCCTGGGTGATGCCTCGATATGGCAGTGGGTGCAGGCCTGGTTACAACGGTTTCCTATATTGATCTGGATTGTCTCGATATTGGTCTTCCTTATGTTTTTATTCCGCCACAAGACTGCCATTCCCCCCTCCTGAGCTGTATTATTTTCAATATCTCCTTCATTTACTTTCAGCATGCTTGATATGTTTAAGTTTTTTAATAACTATGGGCAATAATGGTAAAAGTGCCAGCAGGGCAAATGCGAGTAATATCTGGGTAGAAAATATATCCTTAGGCGATTCGATAAGGTTCAACCTGCTTCCGGCAAAGGCATAAACCAGGGTACCCGGGATTATACCCACTGATGTGGTCCATATATATGTCCTGATAGGGGTTTTCGTGACACCGGCCATAATGTTGATTAGGTAGAATGGAAAAAGGGCAATGAGCCTCAGGGTAAGGAGATAGCGGTATCCATTCACTTCTATCTCCTGATTAAACTTCTGGAGCTTATTATGATATTTGGCCTGAATCCAGTTTCCTAAAAGGTATCGAGAAACTAAAAAGGCAATGGTAGCTCCAATTGTGGCACCAATATTAACGTATATAGTAGTCAGAATTGTGCCGAAGAGAAAACCTCCTCCCAGGGTTACAGTTGAGGCAACAGGTATAGACAGGCCAACAACGACAATGTAGATTACGATAAACAGAATAACTGAAATCAAATAATTCTTATCAACTATATCATGTAAATACCCTCTGTTCTCCTTCAAATTCTCAAAGGTGAGGTAATCTCCGAGACCAGAGACCCTTATCCCAGCGATGATGCCGACTATTATCACTAAGAGGAGAATCTTTTTTATAACACTTTTCTTCATATGTAACTGATTTCTTCTTTCTTTTTCTTAACAGGGCAACATGAAGGTACAGGTAATGATTCATTGTAGTCTTTTTTTAGTAACTCAACCCTTTTGCCTAAAGACCTCATATACCCTCATTTACTCTCTCAAGACTCTTTGCATTCTGAGAAAAAATTCTTCTGCAGGCATAAAGTCCAATATCCTCAATTCTTTTATCTCATTCCCTCTTGAATCGAGGAAAATTACTGTAGGTACCCCTTTGACGTGATACTTATCAAGTAGTTGTACTGGATCGAGGTCACCTTTTTTCGTTAAGTCTACTTTGATCATGAGAAACTTTTCAGACTCTTTTACCACCCTCCTGTCATGGAATGTCTTTCTCTCCAGGTTCCGGCAAGGGGTACACCAGTCAGCATAAAAATCAATAATGGTCGGTTTCCCAGAAGTCTCTGCCTCTTTTAAATTTAGTTGTGAATATGATTTCCAGGAAACGCCGGGTCCTTGAAGAAGCAATGACAGGACAAGAACCAGTGAAAGGGCAATGGCTACAATACCGGTAATCCTTTTTATGAAAACGAAGGTCCGAAGAGTCTGCCCGATTTTGTTAAGGAACCCCAGATAAACTCCAGATGCAAAAATAACTATTACAAGTATATAAGTCCCCAGATCTCGCCATGGAAAGACAGGTTTTATGAAATATACTGCCATGGCCAGCATAATCCATCCAAAAAATTTCCTGATCCACAACAGCCACTCTCCTGATCGAGGCAGCTTACTCAGATTTCCTGCGAATATGGAAAGAATAAATAAAGGTAAACCGAGGCCGAGACTGAGAGTAAAGAATATGAGAAAACCGAATAAAGGATCACCCTTTTGGGCAACCATCGTCAAAAGCCCTATAATAAATGGTCCGATACAGGGAGCAGCCACTATACCGAGTGTCAGCCCCATAAATAACGAACCAGCATAGCCGGTATGTGATTTTGAAATGATGGGACTCAGAAAAGCCGGTATGCGCAACTCCCAAAGGCCGAAGAAATTGAGAGCCATGAGAAGGAACACGGATGATACAAAGATGAGAACAGCAGGGTGTTGAAGGAGAGAGCCCATCAGTTTTCCTGTCAATGCAGCGGTTACACCGAGCGTGGAGTTCATAATAGAAATCCCGAGGATATACAAGACCCCATGAATCAGGAGATAACCCTGGCGCTTGTCACCACTCCTTCCGCCAAAATAAGAAGCTGTAACAGGGATTAAAGGATAAACGCAAGGAGTGAGATTCAAGGCAATACCTCCAAAAAAGACACCAATCAATGTCAAGAATAGCCCGCTTTCAAAAGCGAAACGCCATGTATCCTTTTGTTGAGCAGATAACAGGTCGGAAAGGTTTTTTTCTGTGACAGGCAATCCCATCTTTTTCCATTCCGGTATTCCTTCGGCAAACCGATATATATTCTTATATCCAAGTCTTACAGCCAAACTGGCTGCGTCGTGGCTTCGTACTCAAGCCAGGCCGTCTCAGTAGAAGAACACCTGCCTGTTCTTGTCCGGGCCAAGGGTATTCCTCAAGTCCTTTCGGTTCTTGGGATAGTATGGATACCACCAGTAAGGTTTCACCGGTAGGTTTACCGCCCCTTGTATATGTTGGCTTTCATACTCCCACTCTTGCCTTGTGTCTACGAGAAAAAGCGCTTCTGGATTGTTCAGATATTCCCTTTTTATCTCCTCAGGTGTTATAAGGTTATATCCGCCTTTTTTTGCCTCATTTGCAACAGTTTCTTGAGTGCGAGTCCCGAATCGACTTTTATAGTAGTCATAGACAGTACAACCTGATAGGAGCAAAAGCAATAACTGTATCACAATTATCTTTTTCATACTGCTTTACTGACTCCTTTTAAATAATCTACCCAGAAAACCTTTGCTCTCTTTAATTCCCAGATGCCTGCAGATAACAGACTCAAGCTCCTTTTCTGTAACATCCTTTCCTTCAACAACAACTTCATCAGCTACCATAACAGCAGGTGCAAGGGGCAGATCTGTTGCAAAATACTCATCTGTAATATATTCATTTTTTGGTTTTGATATAACTTCTATCTCGATGCCATACTTTTTGCCCAGACCGGGCATTATCTCTTCAAAATGCTTTCAGGGTTTTCCTCTTGGCTCATTAAGAAAAAATCGGACTTTTAACATATTGACACCTCCATTTTATTTTTTCTTTCAATCATTCTCTCTAACCCATTTTATTCATAAATTTCTCAAATATAGACAGGATATAGTATTTGAGCGGATTTATTTTGCTGATATTCATACAGTGTGCATATAAATAATAGAGAGGCAAAATACCTCGGAGGTCGAAGACCGAGAATGAGTGAAAATACTATGTCCTGTCTTAATAAACATAGTTTATAAATAATCTGGGCTAAACTATATATTCTGGTTTGCATCTCTTTAACCCCTACTATTACCTCCGCCTTTCCCCAGGATATTTACCTTTCTTCGTTACAGGGCAACATTCAGGTCCAGGGAGAGATTCATGGTAATCCTTTTTGAGTAGTTCAAGGAGATCAGGAATTATTGAGTCAACAAGAAAATAACACTTAAGTCTTCCGTCAATGAAGTAATCAATAATACGGCAATTTCTGAGTAAGGCAAGATGCTGTGATATATTGGGCTGACTGATTTCTAAAAAGTCCTCGAAATCACTTACACACTTCACCCCTTTTGTAAGTTCCTCGAGTATCATTATCCTTACAGGATGAGCTATGACTCTAAGGATTTCTACATTCCTCCCAATTGAATTCATTCTGTTATCCTTCAACATATATAAAAATATTATAATATTTGCATATATTTGTCAAGAATAAAAAAACAAAATCTGGTTTCACACTATAATTCGATTGTTTTATCCTTCAATGATATAACTTACTTTAACCGGCATATCTTTTCGGAGTGTATGGGACACCGAGCAATATTTTTCCTGGGAAAGTGAGATAGCTCTATCGAGTTTCCTTGGGGTGATTTCCTTACCAGCTATATGGATTATCATTTCTACCGATTTGAAATATTGAGGTGGTGCTGGATTTCTTTGTCCTGAAATTTCTATCTCAAAACTGGTAATCTCTCCTTTCATCTTCCTGAGAAATGTAACCACATCTATTGCAAGACAACCTGCGATGCTTACCAGAAGGGTATCGGTCGGCACACATCCCTCTTTTCTCGTGGGGTCATAATCAACTAAACAACCAGGCATCCGACCTGTAAAAACAGTATCTTTTTCCCACGTGAGAAAAGCTCTGCTTACAAGAGGTATTTTTTCTTTGTAACCCTTTAAAGAGTCATCCAGACCTTCAATCTCTTTCTCTTCCATACCTTTGTCCCTCCTTAACTCATATAAAAAATATTCTACAATTTAAGGATTTTATACTTTAGAATACTTTATTATTATTTTAAAAAAGAGATAGGCAGGGCGTAGTATTTGAGCGGATTTGAATTCTTTAGTAGAAAGAATTCACCTCGGAGGTCCCGATGTATATCGGGACCGAGAATGAGCGAAAATGCTATGTCCTGCCTATATATCACAATCTTATAAATATCTCGATTCAATATGCCTATTTTTACCATACCATAAACAACCTTTTCACGTTCTCTATTTCTTTATTGAACGATTTTACCTTCTCAAACTGAAAATCTTTATACCTCTTAATCTCAAGTCCATTCACTGACTCTCTTATTTTTATTGCCCCATCACTATCTGTTCTGTATATTTTTACCCCACGAAGTATTTTCAGCATTTCTTTATGGGGGTGGCCGAAACGATTATCACGCCCCGCACTGATGATCGCAACATCAGGTGAGACCACCTCAAAAAATGGTTTATACACAGATGTCTTTCCACCATGATGCGGAATCTTAATCACATCACTCTTCAACCACTTTCCAAGATGTACAATGTCTTCTTCTGCTTCCTCGTCAACATCTCCGGTAAACAGAAACGATTTATTTTTCCCTTTGATCTTCAAGACAAGTGAGTCATTATTTGCCCATACATATTCATTTCCGGACATGGTATAGAACTCAGGATATGGATGGAAAATATATATACCATATCCTTTACCTTCAACAACATCACCCCGCTTAAGGGTCCTGTGATTTATATGAGGGTTGATATCTTCATGAAAGATAAGCCTCCCACTGTCCCAGATTTCTTTAACCTTATATCTCTTTACTATATACCCCAATCCACCTGTATGGTCTGGGTGAACATGTGAAAGAATAATGACATCAACAGAGTTTTTACCGCTGTATTTAAGGAACGAAGCAGCTTCCCTGCCGGTTCTCCCTGTATCCAGCAAAATTGTTTTCCCATCAGGAAGCTCAATTAGAGATGCATCTCCCTGACCTACATCAAGGAAGGTAACAGTAAGTTCTCTTTTCTCGAAAATTGACAGAGCGAGATAAATTATTACAGGAATAAATGGAATTATCAGGGTATATCTCTTCTTACCTGAAAGGAAATAGAAAATAAATCCTATGTAAAAAAGGACCACGATAACAGAGGGAAATGCCTGTATTTTTATATCAGCAAAGGGGATATCAGATAATAGCTTCACGAGGAAAATGCTCACATCTGAAACTACTGACACCACTGGAGCAAACACATAATGACCTGTGATAAGGAATAAAAAAGATGATACAACTGAGATGGGAATGAGTATAAAACCTATGAACGGTGCTATGAGCAAATTTGATATGGGAGAGATGAAAGAAAAATAATGGAAATAGTTTGCAACAAGTGGTGCGGTACCAATAGTCGCTGCTATAGTAAGGAATAATGCATTCTTAAAATACCTGAGCACTTTTCTGCTTTTCTTTTTATCTTCATTTTTCTCATCCTCCATGTAGCCAATTGAAAAACCGATAAACAGTACTGCAAGAAATGAGAGCTGAAATGAGAGATTAAAGATAACGTCAGGTTTCCAGACAGTTAATATAAATGCAGCGAAAATAAGAGAATTGAGCCAGAACCCCTTTCTCCCGATAATAAGTCCTATCAGGAAAAGGCTAATCATAATAAATGACCTCACCGCAGGAACACTGCCTCCTGAAAGGCAGAGATATGCAATCATAAAGGGAAGGCAGAGCAAGGCAGCAGCCTGTGAAGGTGTAAGAAAGATTGTGATCCTCTGAAGAATCCGGTAAGGGAATGCCTTTATCAGTAACATGAATATTCCAAATAAAAATACAGAGAATAACCCGAAATGGGTACCAGAAATGCTGAGGATATGCGCAAGTCCTATTGAATTAAATGCATTTCTCAGGTCTTCGCTTACATAAACCATCTGGCCTATTGTCATCGCAGCGACAATTGCACCAGAATCCTTTTTAAAATTTTCACTGATATAACTGTCAAGCCTGTACCTGTATGCCTGAATCATCGAACCAATAGACATTCTCCTTTGTCCTGAACCTCTTACATTAAGCAGGTTCGCATAGAGATCAGCGCTGTTCCACATTCCAGGGTTTAACCTTATCCTGTCTCTCAGAAATTTAATCGCAATCTCATATTCAGTCCCTGAATCAAACTCCCTCTCCGAAAAGAGTATTATTTCCTGTCCTGCAAGGTCATCCATCATCTCACCAGCCTCCATATCCAGAGCAGACCTTATAGCAAATGCCTGTCTGTATGTACCGCTGTCAGTCTTTACCGGATGTGATTCAAAAATACCTTTAACAATAAACTCTCTTCCGCCTACATGTGACATGTCCTTAAGTGGCTCATATCTTAGAAATGCAAAGGCCATTCCGGCGAGAATGAAAGCTATGAAAATAAATCTTTTTTTAACCACCAGATATACAGAATATAATAAAATGATAACGCCAGAAGAAAAAGGAAAATACTGGAATGAATAAAAAAGGGCTACACCTGAGAGGAATGAAAGAAAAAAGAGCATCAGGTCATTTTTTCTTTAATAACCTTTGAAATATTTTCAGCAAGTTTTATGATAAGTTTCATATCTTTGCCCTCAAGCATTACTCTGATTTTTGGCTCTGTCCCTGATGGCCTCACAAGAACTCTTCCCTTTCCATGAAGCTTCTCTTCTGCATTTTTTATCGCTTCTTCAATCTCAGGGATTGTTTTGATATCATGTTTATTTTCCACGTCAACATTCATCAAGACCTGCGGATAAAGTTTTATCTCGGATGCAAGTTTAGATAGATAAACATTTTTTTCCTTCATCAAATACAGAACCTGGACTGCGGTGAGAGGGCCATCGCCTGTTGTATTATAGTCAAGGAAGACAATATGTCCTGACTGTTCCCCTCCAAGCTTGAAGCCTCCTTCAATCATCTTCTTCACAACATATCTATCCCCTACCCTTGTCCTGATAAGTTCTATCCCGTTCTTTTCAAGATACTTCTCAAAACCAAGGTTGCTCATCACAGTAGATACAACTGTATCACCTTTAAGCATACCCTTTCTTTTCATTTCTACTGCACACATACCCATAATCTTGTCCCCATCAACTATTCTGCCTTTTTCATCACAGAAGATTGCCCTATCCGCATCTCCGTCATGCGCGATACCAATGTCTGCTTTATGGAGTTTTACTTCTCTCTGAAGTCTCTCGATATTCAATGAGCCACATCCCAAATTGATATTCAGCCCATCAGGCCTGTCATTCATTGATATCACCTCCACCCCAAGCTCACGCAGCAGCCATGGCGTTGTCTTATATGCAGCGCCATTTGCACAATCAACAACAATCTTCATCCCCTCAAAGGTCATGCCTCGAGGAAGTGTTGATTTGATATACTCGATATATCGTCCTGTTGCGTCATCCAGCCGGTATGCCTTACCGATCTGTGAACCTTTTGGTCTGTTCCTTTGCAGTCCTTCATCAAGAACGAGCTCCTCGATTTTCCTTTCTATTCCGTCAGGAAGTTTAAACCCGTCAGAAGAGAAAAATTTAATACCATTGTCTTCAAATAAATTATGCGATGCTGATATGACAATTCCTGCATCTAATCGTAATGTCCTTGTGAGAAAGGCAATACCAGGGGTAGGCAATGGACCGACCAGAGTGACATTCATTCCCATCGAGCATATTCCTGAGGTAAGGGCACTCTCTATCATGTACCCTGACAGTCTTGTGTCTTTACCTATCAGAATCATATTTCTCCCTTGTTCAGCTCTCAGCACATGTGCAGCAGCCATACCTATTCTCAGAACTGTTTCAGGTGTCATCGGATGTCTGTTGACCGTTCCTCTTATACCGTCTGTTCCAAACAGTTTCACTTTTTTCCCCCTGCGATGATAACCCTTATCTTCACCTCATCTGTTTTTGTCCTCACATTCACACCCGATATATCAAGCTTCACTTTATGTGAAAATGTCTCATTAAACCCTGTGATATCTATTGGTTCAGTCTTTAAATTATAAATCTTTTTTACCTCAGACCTTACACCTTCAATTACTACAGTTTTTGGTATTACCTCTATAGCTTTTACATAAAATCCGCTTTCAGGAGTTCCAATAGCCACAGGTTTCACCAGGACTGTCTTTGTGACCGTTTCATCGAGGAGAACCTTCACATAAGAAGGGGTAATATTGATCACATTTACAATATGGGGATGTTTCACGTTGTCTTTATTTAAATAGTAAACACCCTCACCTTTTTTTGCCTTACCGAGGTCAACATAAACCCTTATATCTGCTGACCTTATATCCTCGATGAGCCTTTCCTGACCCTTTATGCTTAAACTCACCACTTTTGCACTCTGATGAACCAGTTCAAGTCCTGCCGGGACATTTTTGAACTCAAGCGGAATATCCAGCGATATTTCTGAAAGGCCACGTGAAGTCACAAAAATCCATAAAAATATTGAGAGTAAAATAGAGGCAACTTTAAGACCAAGGTTTTCTAAAAAAATCTTTTTCACTTCTTTACCTTCTTGGTTGTAAATAAATCTGTGAGAATATCTCTCAGTGTTCCCATATCCAGGTGTATTTCAAGCTTTCCATTCATTGCCATTGATATTCCACCTGTTTCTTCAGAAACGATTATTGCTACCGAATCTGTCTCATCTGTAAGACCAAGCCCTGCACGGTGTCTCGTACCCAATGATCGGTCCTGCTCTGCACTCAGTGTTATAGGTAAAAAACATCCCGCAGCAACAACTCTGTTACCCTTTATCACGACAGCACCATCATGTATTGGTGAGGTTGGATGAAATATACTCATGAGTAATTCCTTTGAAACCTTTGCATCGAGAGTGGTCCCTATCTCGACAAAATCTTTAAGACTTGTATCGCGTTCTATAACGATAAGTGCACCTATCTTTCTGTTAGCTAATGCAATCGTTGCTCTGACAATTTCATCAAGGGATTTCAGTTCTTCAGCAGTGGTGAATGTATGGAGAAATTGTGTTTCTCCCATCTGGGCCAGTGCCCTTCTTATCTCAGGCTGGAAAAGAATAATTATTGCGATAACAATCTGTGCCCAAAAGCTATGTATCAGCCAACCTACTGTATAGAGCTCAAAATACTTTGAAACCAGAGATGCAAAAAGCAGGACACCAAGCCCGATAAGCATCTGTGCAGCCTTTGTGCCTTTTATGATAAGTAAAAGACGGTAGAGTATAAGGGACATCAGAACGATATCTACCAGATCCTGCCATCTAAGCTGAC
>JAOUJR010000356.1 GCA_029883145.1 Nitrospirota bacterium | reverse complement strand
AGCTTCATATTTGCATCCTCTACTTCGACAATACCTGGATCAGCGTCTTTCCAGAGGTCGAGGAATCTCTCGTAATGCTCGATGGCCTTGCTCTTCAAACCCTCTTCTTCGTAAATCTTCCCCAGCCAATAGAGGCTTCGGGCATAAATGTCTCCTGAATAGAGCTTTCCCATGGTTAAGGTTAATATTTTTTCGTACTCCTCCCGGGCCTTCTCTCTATCTCCTGAATCATAGTAGGCCAAGGCCAGAGGCTCGGCAAAGATGGCCTGATCATACGTGAACGGATCAATCCCAAGCTCGTAAGGCAGCAAAGAAATGGCTTCTTTGAAATAGGCGATAGCTCTGGAATAATTCTTTTTCTCCAGCTCGATCAGACCCAGAAGATGGTGATAGTACCTCATTTCCTTTTTGTTTACACCTTTTTCTACCAGTTCCTTGATACCATTGGCTGCTTGCTGAGCATCCTTAACTGAATTCAGCGCCAGATATGCCCGGCCCTTGTAATACAGGGCGCGTCTCTGCCACCTCAAATCATCGTCCGAGCCAGGAGCGATGCTCAAGGCCATATCGCATTCTTTCAGGGCGTCTGTCGGTCGGCCGGATTTAAGGTAGCTATAGCCCATCCAGATGTGAAAACAAATTCTCCACCAGTTATCACCAAGGGTTCCTGCCAGGTTCAGTCCTTGCTGATAATGCTGTCTTCCACTCTCAAGTTTTCCCTGCAAAAGATTTAAGGTGCCCAACACAATTCTGGTGTACAGATGATATCCCAGCTCATTCGTCTCGAGGACCTTGAAATATTCTTCTTCTGCTTTCTCAAAATTTCCTGCACAGAGATAGATATTGCCCCTTATTAAGAGAATCATTATTTTGTCTGGATTAAGGGAAAAAGCTTTATCTAACTCAGCCAGGGCAAGGTTATATTCCCCCTGGAGGAAAAAGTTCAGAGCTAATTCCTGACGGATCTCATCGTTCTCATGAAAATTTTGAATATACCCCTCAAGAACCTCTCGGGCAGTCTGATACATGCCTTTAGCTCTGTAGGCTTCAGATATATTGACATAGGGAAAAAAAGACCTGTCTTTATACTGAATACCGATTTTAAAACGTTCTATGGCCTTATCCCATTGTTCTGCCGACATGTACAGAATTCCCAGGTTGGTGTTGGCGATGGTGTCGTCAGGATAAAGATTGAGGTGTTTCGTGTAAGCTTCAATGGCCTTATCGTAGGTTAGATCAGAGCCCCTGTAGTATTCCGCCTCGATAAGATAGCGTTCTCTATCGGATAAGCGGTCTTTAAGCTCAAAAGCCTTCCGGAGATATCTTTTCGTTTCAGAAAACATCAACAGGTTGCTGTAGGACATGGCCATGCTCCTGTAAGCCATGGCAAACTCAGGGTCAAGGGCCAATGCTTTCTCCATTATCTGAATACTCTTCCGGTACTCAGCCTTGTGATGGAGCTCTCTTCCCTGGGTGTAATATCTCAAGGCTTCTGGAGAACTGGTTGCGATTTTTTTGACTTCCCTATCGATGTCTGAGGCTATCTCCTCTGCAGAGAGCATAAAATTTGTCTTAATCCGCCTTGTCAGCTCGTCCACCATAGATAGTATGCTCGCTTCCCCTTTCCCGTCTACAGACTCCGAGCCCAAAATCTCTCCTGTGTCTGCCTTTTGAAGAACGATATTGATACGGAAGTTGTCGCCGGCTCGGGACAGGTCTCCCTGGATGATGTGATTGACTCCTCCCCTCAAAGCCACTTTCTCCATCTCTTCTCTGGAATAGCTTCTTGCTTCCAGGAGGTTCAATTGCCTGAGGATATTGTAGAGATTATCCCCGCTCAAGACATGCAAGTACCGGGACTGGGCAAGGTCAGCGATCAGAAGGTCGGAGAGAGCACTCCGCCAGTGGTCTAAATTTTCCTCTCCGGTGTTGTTCTTGAAATACATGACCGCAACTGATGGCTTATCTGAAGGAACAGGCAAAGCTTCCCTCTGAGGGAGAAGCTGCCAGATGAGGATTGCGAGAATAACAATGAAAACAACTGCGGCAGGAATAAAGAGCTTTTTCAGGCCAAATGTTACGGTTATCTCTTTTGAGGTGATGGGCTTTCTTTCAGGGACAATCCTTTCTGCAGTAGGAATCCCTCTCTCTATGCTTGAGAGTTCAGAATGTACTTCTGCTGCGCTCTGATACCTATTCTCTTTATCTTTTTCAAGGCATTTCAATATCACACGGCTGAGGTCTTCAGGGAGCTGAGCATTCAGCTCTTTAGGATCTTTTGGCACCTCGCTCTTGTGTTTCATAGCTATGCCTAAAGGAGTCTCTCCCTCAAAAGGAACCCTCCCTGTTACCATCTCATAAAGAATCACTCCCAACGAATATATGTCAGAGCGCTGGTCAACCTCTTTTACCTCTGCTTGCTCTGGTGACATATATTCAGGTGTTCCAATCATTACTCCAGCACCTGTTATTCCTTTGCCCTTAATCGTGCGGGCTATTCCAAAATCCAATATCCTTACATTCCCTTCCTCATCAACCATGATATTCTGGGGCTTTAAATCCCTGT
>JAOUJR010000355.1 GCA_029883145.1 Nitrospirota bacterium | reverse complement strand
TGTACTCTTCATTTATAAAACACCTGTCACATCTTTAAATTATCTCAGACAAAAAAGAGGCTACACAAGATAACATTAACAAATATGAAGGTAGCCCCTTTAAGAGCTTTTTTGATATGCATTTTAAAAACGTATTCCCTGCCTACATCATATTATTACTTATGTGACAAAAACTACTGCCTTTTTCACCTCATTAAGCCTATCAATCATGTCGTGATGTTTTATCTCATCCGCGATGAGATAAGAGAGGATATAATGTGTAAAGAAGAGCTCACTTTTCTCGAGAGCAGTTTCTGCAAGTTCTATGGATTTAGCCTCAATTGCCACATGTTTTTCAAGTAAATCAGCTATAGAGAGAAGTTCATCAGGACTGAGATGTACCGCCTCTTTTGTAATATTATCAATTATCATCTGCTGCATGACCTTATGCTTTTCTGAATCTCGTTTAATCATTTCCATCATCGTCTTCACAAAAAGATTATTTGTTTTTCTGACCAGAGCATCAGCACTTGCAATCGTTTTGCCCTCCAAGACTTGCCATTCCTTGATAATCTTTAAAAACTCATTGGAACTTTCTTTCGTGCCTTTAATCTTTCCCATTTTCTTGTTACCTCCTTTTTTAAAATATTTATTAAGCAATAGTAATGCCATTATGCAACGTATTGATTTTAATGAAATTAGAAAGCAACGGTAAGTACCCTTGCATGACAATTTGTCTTTCTTGCAGGGCGTATTGCCCGAACGGACTGTTTTAGTTTATTTGAGAGCAAACGATGACTTTTTACTTAAAGTGTATTCAAAAATGCAATGATATTCTGCACATCATCTTCAGAAAGATATGAGAATGACGGCATATCCTTATAAGGACTTTTTAACTGGGTTGCAATGTTATCAGGAGTTGCAGGTTTTTTGCTCGAAGGAAGCGTTTGGTTTTTAAGGACATCTTTATGTCCAGGTCCCACAATTGTATCTGTGCCATAGGGGTTATGGCAGAAAGAACATTTGTTCTCATAAAGTTCTTTACCTTTCTTGATACTTTCAGTGTCTGTTTGAACAATGATCCCCTTTTGTGAGATTTCTTCCTTAAGTTCTGCAACTTTATAAGATGTTTTTTCTGTGCCGAAGTGAGTAATAATGAGATAGTATCCTCCAGAGGTTCCCACCATCCCGAAGGTTATGAGTGCTATTAAAAGGCCGATCGTCTTGACCTGACCATAAAACTGTTTATAAATCCTTACAAAAGAAACTTTAAGGAACAGGAGTACTATTATTGTGAGAGCAAATACCGCATGAAATGTGATGCGGGGTGATAGTTCTGTCTTTGTCTTTACCATAAAATCTATACAAAAATACGCAATGATGAGATAGAGCAAAAAGAAAATTCTTCCATTGAACCTGTGTATTTTTATAAGTTTTGTAATATTAAATCTCTTCTCACTTCTTCCTAATGCCTCGAACATAGTGAACATCGCAACAAATGTAATAAGAAGGAGAACAATGGAGAGTATTGTTTTTATCAAAAATATTGACATGAACCTCCCTTTCTAAGTAAGAAGGGAGAGACGTTAGGTCTCTCCCTTCTCCATTTTACTTCGCCTTCTTCGTTTTTTCTGCAGGGGCTTTTTCTTTTAATGACTTAATATAAGCAACCATATCTTTCATCTGTTCTGACTTTGGATCAAGCGCCTTGCCTTTATTCGCATTCACAATACAGAAGTTTATAGCTTCCTCAAGACTTTTCTGTTTCTTTCCCATAATGTTAAACTCTTTCTTGTCAGCTGACTTCTCTAACCCCTTCCCATCCGGATGACAAGAATTACAGGATTTACCAACAGTCCCATCTGCAAACTTTGGATCGTTAAATAGTGTTTTCCCACGTTCTTCAGGAAGATGTTTCGTCGCAAAGGCTACTGAAAATGTTAACCCGAGGATTATCATAAAAAGTACAGCTAATTTAACAACATTCATCATTTTACACCTCCTTTGATTAAAAATTATCTACTACTCATTATATCAAAAATGTGCATATCAACCATTGTAAAGTGTCATGAAGGGATTATGCGGTATGTTGATTATTTTTCTTTTTCCTCATTTTAAAAATAACTATCGCAATTATTAATGCGGGTATAACGATAACCCAAATAAATATTTTCCCCAGTGCAAAGAGAGCCGATGAAAAAGCAACCCATAACTTTGTAAGCCATTTTATCGGTGGAACTAACCATAACAATACCAGGATAATCACAGGAAGTAACAACCATAGCAATTTCATAATCTTTCTTTTTTCTGTTTCTTTCATCCAGTTCTTTTCATTGACAATAAAACTTTTATTTCTTCAGATAGTGCAATTGAATATCCTTTTCATTCCTCTTAGAGATATATTTTATCATTCTTAATAACTTTTATATAACCTTGAGTGTTGGTAATTTTAGCCTTTATTATAAATGAACTACTCAGGGACTTTACTTTATTTCATAAAATATATTAAAATTTGTCTTGTTTTAAGGAGGTGATGGATTGGTCAAGATAAGACTTACACGGTTGGGATCACATAAGAACCCCTACTACAGAATTGTTGT
>JAOUJR010000354.1 GCA_029883145.1 Nitrospirota bacterium | reverse complement strand
AGATTTTTTGGTGGAAAGGTTAGAAATTTTCTATTCTTTATTCGCTTGGCCCCCCCTGTGTTTCTGTCTCATGAGTAGGAAAAAGCTGGAGAAGCGAGAAAAGCAAAAAACTGAGTGAGACGATGAGAGGTTTAGAGATATGAGGTCAAGGAGAGTAGGAGAAGTGTGTGGAGGAAATAGCATGATGAAATTAGAGAGCTATGCGGAAAAGGCAAAATCTCTGGGTGTATCCAAGGCGGAAATTGTTGATACCAGAAATGTGGTGGTAGGGAATTGGGTGAGGTTAAAGTGTCAGTACGGTTGTGGCGGTTATGGTGAGTGCCTGACGTGTCCTCCGTATTCCCCAACACCTGACTATACAGAAAAGATGATAGGTGAATATTCTAAAGGTCTCTTGATGCAGATTGAAAAACTTTCCTTGATGGACAGGCCAAGGCTAGGTCCTCAATTGAGAAAAATTGTGGTTGACCTCGAGAGGAAAATCTTTTTGGATGGTTATCACAAGGCTTTTGGTATGGCTTCGGGTCCGTGTAGATTTTGCAAAACTTGTGACACAAACGAACCCTGTAAACACCCCTATAAGGCTCGACCAGCTATGGAGGCATGTGGCATTGATGTCTATCAGACTGCCAGAAACTGTGGATTTGAATTAGAGGTAGTAAAAACAGAGGATTGCCCCTATTCATACGTAGCATTAATATTAATCGAATAGGAACTTAACTTTCCAAAGGAGATTTGGGTGACCCATGGGAAAACCTCTTGACTCAAAAGAAATCGTCACTATCCAAGAATTAGCCATATCCGAGATGCCTGAGGTCGAATAATGGAGCAAAATTATGGATGCTAAATTTATAAAACGACCAAATTGGTATATTGTCTTAGGGTGCTTGTTAATCTTGTTTTCCGTCCTTTCTTATATTGTTCAGATCACGATCTTTCATAGAACCGATGATACCTTCTTCTATATGCTACAGGATATTGCCTTTTTACCTATGCAAGTGTTGTTGGTTACGCTTATTATAAATGAGTTGCTGCGTCGAAGGGAAAAACGGGCCATTCTCAACAAAATGAATATGGTTATAGGAGCTTTCTTCAGTGAAGTTGGGACGAATCTGTTGAGCTCTTTTTTTGCACTCGACCGCCTTCCTGAAAAAATCAGAGGCGATCTTATCATAACCAATGATTGGTCCAGCCGGAAATTTACTGTTGTCAGAAAAAGCCTTGAAAATTATGATTGCAAAATTGAGATTCCGAAGGGCGGTGTAGAAGATATTAAGAACTTCCTCACGGAGAAAAGGGATTTTTTGCTCCGCCTCCTGGAAAACCCTAATTTATTAGAACACGAATCATTTACAGACCTTCTTTGGGCGGTTTTTCATCTTACAGAAGAATTAGTTCACAGGAAAAATGCAAAGGTGCTAACGGATACGGACAGTCAACATCTCGTTGGTGACATAAAAAGAGCATACGTGCTCTTAATGTCCGAATGGTTAGCTTATATGGAGCATTTGCGAAGAGAATATCCTTATCTCTTTTCCCTGGCTACCAGGACAAATCCCTTTGATCCGAATGCGTCAGCGGACGTCAAATGATTTCATACACACGAAAAAATCGGGTTCCCGGCTCATTTGGTAGGTATACCGTATAGCCATTGATTGTGTTTCTAATGGAGAGAGTAGCAATCACCAAAGATGAGGTGACGGATAAGTTTAAGAAGCTTGATAGAGAGATTAAGGGGAAAGTTAAATCACTATAAAGATTGCTGCACAAACCTCTGAAGAAGAATGGTAAGAAATTGGCCCGATTTGTAATAGAAATAGAGAAATACCAAGACTTGGAGGGCAAAGAAATCCATCACTCTATGCTAATGGGGTACTCCCCGTATTTCTGGATAGCCTGGGCCATGGCAATGACGTTCTCAGGCTTGCAGTAGGAAGTGATGCTGTTCCCGCTCGAGACAATGTAGCCCCCTCCCGGGGCGACTTCCTTGATTCGTTTCTTCACTTCTTCTTCCACCTCCTGCCGGGTGCCGATCGAGAGAGTATTTACATCGATGTTCCCGAGGAGGCACACCTTCTCACCATACCTTTTTTTCAGGTGATTGATATCCATTGCGGCAGATTCAATGGGGTGGATCCCTTTCACCCCGAGATCGATGAGGTCATCAAGGAGTGGAAGGATATTACCGTCACTGTGGTGTACCCAGAGAACCGGAATCTTTTCCACTATGTTCCGTATTCTGGGCACCGCAATATCATGAAAGAACTTTGGGGAGAAGAGTGGAGCCGCCTTCCAGGCTAAGTCATCACTGGACCAGATTATGTCAAAATCTAGCTGGCAAATCCTCTCGACGACAGCGGCTGCCCATTCGCAATAGGCATCCATAACCTTCTCAACCAACTTCGGATTGTCGTAGAGGGCATAGGAGAATGCTTCCATTCCCATGCTCAAATAGGTTGGAGAGATTCCCAATCGGGTTGAAAAGATGAGTGCGAACTCACCCTTATTACTGGCGTACTCCTCGGCTTCGGCATAAAGGCTATCATCGTAAGGATCGGGGAAGTCTAAAAGGTCAATATC
>JAOUJR010000051.1 GCA_029883145.1 Nitrospirota bacterium | reverse complement strand
AAAGAAGATACACGCATCCTTATCATAGAAAAAGGCCATGACATTGACAAGAGAAGATGTCCAATGGAAATTAGGGAAATTTCATGTGCAACCTGTCCTGAATGTGCACTCCTCAGCGGATGGGGTGGCGCAGGCGCTTTCAGCGATGGAAAATTGAACCTTTCTCCTAAAATTGGGGGTTTTCTCTCAAGATATATAGGCAGTGAGAAATTACAATCCCTGATACATTACGTAGATGACATCTATGTGAGATATGGTGCTCCTCAAGAAACATACGGAGACAATAAAGAAAATATCCACGTAATAGAAAGGCTCGCATCAGAAAATAACCTGCAGTTTATACCGTCAACAATAAGACATATCGGTACCGAGAGGTGCAGGGTACTCTTGAAAAATATAAAAGAGACCCTTAACAGAAAGGTAGAGACGTTATTCAATGTGGAAGCAGACAGGGTCATTACAGAAAAAAGAAAGGCTGTTGGTATAAGACTCAAGGATGGCACAAGGTTTTATTCTCAATGTGTCATCCTTGCTCCAGGACGGGAGGGTTCGAGATGGCTTGAAAGAGAGACAAAACGACTCCACCTCACCCTTTTGAAAAACCCTGTTGACATCGGTGTACGGGTTGAGATACCAGCCGCTGTCTTTGAACCTCTTACAAAAATAACCTATGAACCCAAGCTCATCTTCCATTCTAAAAAGTTCAATGATAAGGTAAGGACGTTCTGTGTAAATCCTTATGGTGAGGTGGTGAAGGAATACCTTAAAGGTATCTGGACAGTCAATGGCCATAGTTATGCGAACAGGAAAACGAATAATACAAACTTTGCACTTTTGGTGAGCACATCTTTTACAGAGCCATTTGATGAACCTATATTATATGGAAGATATATCGCAGAGCTTGCAAATCTTCTTGGAAAGGGTGTCATTGTGCAGAGGCTCGGAGATTTAAAGCAGGGAAGACGGTCAACACATGAAAGAATCGCAAAAGGGAATGTGGAGCCGACACTCAAGGATGTCACACCAGGTGATTTAAGTTTTGCGATACCTTATCGTCATATGTCTGACATCATCGAAATGCTCGAAGCACTTGACAGAATTGCTCCTGGTATAAACTCAGAACATACCCTGCTCTATGGAGCTGAAGTGAAGTTCTACTCAATGCATCCGAAGCTCTCAGAGTCCCTTGAGACCGAGATTGATAAGCTATTCGCAGTTGGCGACGGTGCAGGGGTGAGCAGAGGACTTATCCAAGCATCGGTTTCAGGTGTAATCGCAGCAAGAGAAATACTGAAAAGGCTGAGTTAATGGGTTTTCAAGAATTAAGAGAGTTCATGGTGAACATTCAGCTTATCCTAAGGGGGATTAAAGACAAGCGGGTTCTTAATGCAATGAGAAAGGTTCCACGACATCTCTTTATTGATGAATCCTTACAGTATAAAGCCTATGATGATATGGCTTTACCAATCGGTGAAGGCCAGACAATTTCACAGCCTTATATGGTTGCAGTCATGACGGAACTGCTCGAACTCAAAGGTAACGAGAAGGTATTAGAAATAGGTACGGGTTCAGGATATCAGGGAGCGATCCTCGCTGAACTTTCAAGAGAGGTGTATACAATCGAGCGTGTTGATGTACTTGCTCAAAAAGCAGAAGAACGATTCCGTTCCCTCGGGTATACAAACATCCATGTGAAGGCTGGTGACGGCACCTTAGGATGGCCTGAAGAGGCACCTTTTGACAGAATTATGATTACTGCTGCAGCTCCAAAAATTCCTGATGTACTGATGGAACAACTCTCTGAAGAAGGTATAATCATTGCACCTGTTGGAGAACGCTTCTCTCAACAGCTTCTGAAATGCACAAAATCAAAGGGTAAATATTCAGATGAATACCACACCCCGTGTATCTTTGTGCCTTTGATTGGGGAATATGGCTGGTAAAACTATTTTTTTAAACCTCTCTCCTTTACAATATCATCAGCCCAGCTCAATGCAGCAGACACATTTGGAAATCCAATCGTACTTGTGAGCAAAATAATCGCATGATAGATCTCTTCAGGCTTTGCACCCTCATCTAATGCCCTTCTGGTATGTGAATGAACAGAACCTTCTGATTTAATGGCTGCAGCAGCAGCCAGCTGTATGAGATGGGATGTCTTTTTATCAATAGGACCTGCGCTTCTTACCGCTTTTCCAAGGTTATCAACAGCTTTGAAATACCCCTTAAACCTCTTTTTGATACTTAAATACTGCTCTGGTAATTTTGACATGTACACCTCCTTATCGGATTGCTTTCTTCTTAAATTCAGTCCAGTCCTTCATACGTTGCAAGTTCTCACTAAGACTCCACCACCCATTTTTAAAGCTCGCATAATCAGGAGCACCTGTCATTGCAGAAGCATATCTTATTGAATTTGAATAAAATACCCACTGCCTTATCCACATCTGCTCAATCGGCTCATCAAATGGATTAGTTCTGTCTTCTATTTTATTTTCCCACGCATTTGACATGAGTTTTGTTGCTGCAAGTGTCATCTTATCAGTCTCTTTTGTGGTCTCTTCAAGCTTTGTAAAGTGGTTATTAATCCAATCAGTACTATGGCAACTATTACAGATATTCTTCACTATAGTGAATCTTTTTTCCTGTTCGGTTTTATCAATAAGATACTCAGATGCTGGCTCACCTGTAAATGTAGTTGGTAGCGGTAACCCGTCCTTATTTTTAATTATTGTTGTATTTCCTGATTTAGGTTGTGAATGACTATAAACAAGACCAAAAAGCCTGACCCATAACCTTGAACCAAAATTATGAGTTCTTTCCGCAATTACTTCACCTCCCGGTGAGACAAGGAGGCTGTTGTGGCATGTTGCACATGTTGGTGCCTTAAAATCTTTTCCCACTGTCCAGGGTACTGCGTCAAAATTCCATTCATGATATTTCGAAAAATAAATATTCCCGTGTTTACTCTCTTTATACACATTCCATGCAGGCACATCAGGCTCAAGATGGCACTGGGCACAGGTGTAAGGTTTTCTTGCCACCTCGATTGAAAAACCATGTCGCGGATGGCATGCTGAACAGGCACCAAGACTGCCATCTGGATTCTCTCTCCCAACCCCTTGATTGGTCCAATTGGTAAAATCAGGTACGAGTATCTCACCCATCTGTGTGTTCACTTTTTTCATGCCTTTAACCTTTACCTTGGTACCATGACATCCAAGGCATGTTTCATGAAGGGTACTTCCAGAGGGTTTCTCAGACAGAATCTTTCCATTCTCAACTCTCTTCACACCAGTAATGGTATTTGTCAATGCATTATATACAGGATTTTCTATGAGGTTTTTTATCGCATGAGCTTTTTTGCTCTCTGAGTATTGTTCTGCCTCAGTAGGATGGCAAGTTTTACAGTCATTCGGCGTAACAATAACATTTATCCTATATCCCATGTGTTCAAAATTATCTTTATGATTTTCAGGATTCTGGCTATGACATTCATAACAGCCTATACAATATTTCGACAACTCCTTTGGGAGAGTCTCAGCAGAAATCCTTCTCTGAAGAACATTTTTTTTCAGAGCCTCTGCAGGTACCACCTTTGAATGTCTGCTTGAGAGCCAGTCTTTCACAATCCCAGGTGTATAGGTGTTATGGCAACCAATACAGGCTTGGGTCTGAGAACTTAATTTGGCATTATCTATCACATCCTCTGCCTTTTCAGAGGCAACGATACCCTTTGAAAAAAACAAAAATACTACTATGAACAAAAAGACACCATATTTTAGTGCATATTTCATAGAAGACCTCTTGAAAATAAAGTTTTATCTATTTGCTCGACCATGTGAAGAGAAGGTAGTCGATCCATGTCTATTCAATCTTTTTGAACATCTTTTTTGGGGCGCCACAGACAGGACATTTCTCCGGAGCCTCACCTTCTACAGTATTGCCACAGACCTGGCACACATAATAATCAACCTCAGGGTTTTTGCCAATATTCTCTAAAGCTTTTTTGTAAAGTTCTGCATGAATCTTTTCTACTTTATTAGCAAAATTAAAACTTCTCAATGCGCCCTTATTACCCTCAGCCTTGGCTTCTTCAATCATCTTTGGATACATCTTCTGGAATTCATAGGACTCACCATTAATTGCCTCTTCAAGATTTTCCTTTGTGCTTTTTATAAAACCGAGTTCACTCAGATGATTAAGCGCATGGACTGTTTCAGCCTCGGCAGCAGCCCTGAACAGTTTCGCTATCTCTTTATAGCCTTCTTCTTCAGCTTTTTTTGCAAAGGCGAGATACTTTCTATTTGCCTGTGACTCTCCTGTAAAGGCTTTCTCAAGATTCTTTTCCGTATTCGACATATCCGTTCCTCCTTACTTGATACGTTACTCGATACATAGTTAAATAATAGGATATATAAAAATATAAATCAATCTTGACAGTTAACTTTTTGACGTTTATTATAGACTCGTGCTTCGGTATTATAAACCAGAACAATCTGTTATGCCTTCTTCGATGCCTTCAAGCAGTTCGAGTAAATAATAATGCGATTGAGGAAAAAGATATGAAGAAACCCTGGTCAGGAAGGTTTAGAGAGAAGACTTCAAAGGTTGTGGAATCCTTTACAGAGTCAATCTCCTTCGACTATCGTCTCTGGAAATACGACATCGAGGGAAGCATTGCACATACGAAGATGCTCGCTCAACAGGGCATTATTTCAAAGGAAGATTCTGAAAAAATAATAGAAGGGCTTGAAGGGATAGCAAAAGAGATAGAAACAGGAAAATTCAGGTTCAGAAAAGAACTTGAGGATATCCATATGAATATCGAAGCTGCCCTTATAAGAATAACAGGTGACGCAGGGAAAAAACTTCATACTGCGAGGTCAAGAAACGATCAGGTTGCACTTGACCTCAGACTTTATCTAAGATCAGAGACAAAAGAAATACTCTCATTAATAAAGAGATTTCAGAAGACTCTCCTCCACATTGCAACAAAACATCTTCACGCAGTAATGCCCGGCTATACTCATCTCCAAAGGGCACAGCCTGTGCTGTTGTCTCATCACCTGCTTGCCTATGTGGAGATGCTCCTGAGGGATATGGAAAGATTTCAGGATGGATTAAAAAGAATTAACAAACTTCCTCTCGGCTCCTGTGCCCTTGCAGGAACAACCTTTCCCATTGACAGGATATATGTTGCAAAACTTCTTGGTTTTGATGGTATCTCTGAAAACAGCATTGATGCAGTATCTGACAGGGATTTTGCAATAGAGTTTCTTTCGAATGCAGCCATACTTATCATGCATCTTTCAAGGCTCTCTGAAGAGCTTATTCTATGGTCAACCGAGGAATTCAGATTAATTGAATTGCCTGACGCATTCACTACAGGATCAAGCATTATGCCACAGAAGAAGAATCCTGATGTTGCAGAACTTATCAGGGGTAAAGCCGGAAGAGTATATGGCAATCTGCTCTCCCTTCTGACGACAATGAAAAGCCTGCCTCTCTCATACAACAGAGATCTCCAGGAGGATAAGCAGCCTGTATTTGATACAGTTGATACTATTAATTCCTGCCTTGTAGTCCTCAATGAAATGTTTCCTGGTATAAAGTTTAATGCAAAAAGGATGTATGAAACCGCCGGAGATGTCTATTCAACTGCAACTGACATAGCAGAGTATCTTGTAAAAAAAGGGTTACCTTTCAGGGAGGCTCATGAAACCACAGGGAAGATTGTCCTTTATTGTCTGAAAAAAGGGAAAAAACTTGAAGAACTCACACTGAAAGAACTGAATACATTTTCCAAATTCATTAAAAATAATATCTACTCCTGTCTAAAGGCAGAAGAATCTGTAAAGAATAAAAAATCCCGTGGTGGTACATCTCCTGATGAAGTCAAAAGGCAAATAAGAAGGCTCAAGAAAATAGTAAATAGTAAGGAATAAGTATAGATAATATAATAAATATTGTTACATTGTCATTGCGAGCCCGAAGGGCGTGGCAATCCCCTTTTCTTGAGATTGCTTCGTCGCTCAGCTCCTCGCAATGACACTTCATTTAATGCGTTTATATTAGTAAGTTTATGGACAACCTTAATCTTAGAGGACATAAAGAAAAACGAAACTTTCTGCTTCTTACTTTTTACTTCTTACTTTTTACTCTTTGCTTCTTCGTATCATGCGGCAAAAAAGGCCCTCCTACATTAAAGGGATACGAGAAACCTGAAACACCATTTGGTCTTACCGCAATCCATAAAGAAAAAAGAATAATACTCTCATGGTCTTATCCTGACAATCTGAGACATGTTCTGAAAGGTTTTCAGGTCTTAAGGTCAGAGAATGACGGATTTGAAAAGATAGCGTTTATAAAAAATGACCAGAGTTTGTTCATCGATACTACATTTAAAGTAAACATCACCTATAAATATAAAGTCATCGCCCAAAACCTGAAAGATGTTCTGAGTAATGACTCCAACATTATCACAGTAATCCCAAAGGCTTTGCCATCACCTCCAGATAATGTCCGTTTTACCATAACATCTGATTCTATCGGGCTTTATTGGGACAGTTCCGGAGAAGGAGTCTGTTATCACATCTATAAGACAACTGAGAAGGACAAATATGCGGACACTCCACTCAACAGAGAACCTGTATGTATGGTTTCCTTTAGAGATACCTTTCTGTTACCTGACAGAACTGTGTATTACAAAATAAGTGCATTGCTTAACACTATTATAAGGGATGAGGGTTATGCTTCGGCTGAATTAGAGATAACCCCATCTCACTTTATCCCGTCAGCACCATCAGACCTCAGAATAGCCAAAGGAGATGATAAAGTGTACCTTCTGTGGAAAGAGAACACCGAGACTTGGATAAAGGGATACCGCATTTATCGAAAAAGAGAAGAGGAGGCAGAATTCACTCCTATAGGTGAGGTTACAATACCAACCTTCACAGACACAACAGCAAAGATCAACAAAAAGGTCTGGTATATGATTAAGGCATTAGGGCCTTCACGAGAAAGCAATGCACTCACAGGTGAGATATCCGAAAAATAGAAGATCGTTATCGAGTTAATGTTGTGTCAATCTGAAGTATATTGACTTTAAAAGAGTGCATGGGTTAGTCTAAACAAAATTTTATATATAGCACGAATTTAAAACATAATTTAATCTCGGACTTTTAAATTTATCATGCCCTGGATGGAAGACAAGATACTCAAAGCCTTCGAGGAAAGCATAAGCGTAAAGGAGAGGTTTGTAAAAGAACATCTTAAACTCATTATGGATACATCAAAGATAATTGCTGAGTCCTTCAATGAGGGTAAGAAGCTTATTCTCTTTGGAAATGGTGGCAGTGCTACTGATGCCTCTCATATCGCAGCCGAATTTGTCAATCGTTTCAAGAAAGAAAGACCTGGTCTCCCCGCAATAGCACTTAATACTGATATGGCGGTTATCACATCCATTGCGAATGATTATGATTTTTCAGAAGTTTTTTCAAGACAGCTTAAGTCTCTGTCCGAGGATGGGGACGTAGTGATTGCGATAAGCACCAGTGGAAGTTCAAGTAACGTGCTGAAGGCAGTGGATGTGGCGAAGAAGAAGAAACTTAAAATTATTGTTTTTACAGGTGCCAAGGGAGAGAAACTTGCCTCGAAGGCAGATTATGCCTTCATCGTTCCCTCCGATAACACACCAAGGATTCAGGAAACCCACATCACATTAGGACATGTCCTCTGCCAGATGGTGGAGGAGATACTTTTTGAGACACCAAGGAGAAAATAATCAGACTAAGGCTCAGTTCCATGAGGTGAGAATCCTCGGCATCGATCCCGGAAGTATCACCTGTGGTTATGGAATTATAGAAACATCAAAAAACAAAAAAACTGCTGACTGTATCTACATCACTTCTGGCAGGATAGTCACTTCTCGTAAAAAAAAGTTACATATTGTATTAAAAGAGCTTTATGATACCCTTGTGGATATTATCAGGGAATATAGCCCCCATGAAGTTGTGGTAGAAAAAGTTTTTTTTGCAAAAAGTGCAAAAGCGGCATTAAATCTCGGCCAGGCGCGAGGAATTGCGCTCCTTTCTGCTGCATCATGTGGTCTTCATGTGTACGAATATAGTGCCCTTGAGGTGAAAAAGGCTATCACCGGTTATGGAAGGGCTGAAAAAAGGCAGGTTCAGGAGATGGTGATGAGAATCCTGTTCCCGCGCTCCAGACACCGTGCTCAAACTCCTATTCTTACTGAAGACAGCGCAGATGCACTTGCCCTCGCCTTATGTCATTTAAATACCTTAAAATTTAGGGAGGCATATGATAGGGTCATTAAGAGGAAAACTTATCTCGAGAAGACCTGACAACGTCATCATAGAAGTTGGCGGTATCGGTTACCAGGTAAACGTCCCTCTCAACATACTCTCGAACATGCCTGATGAAGGTGAATATGTTTTCCTGCATATTTATACACATGTGCGCGAAGATGCTCTTCAGCTTTACGGTTTTACCACAGAAGATGAAAAGAGGATTTTTATCACGCTCCTCGGTATCACAGGCATAGGGCCTAAAATGGCCCTGAACATACTTTCAGGCATTTCTCATGATGACTTTCTGCATGCAATCGAAACAGAGGATGTTGCATTGCTCTGCAGGATACCAGGTCTCGGAAAAAAGACAGCGCACAGATTGATCCTCGAGCTTAGGGAAAAACTGCCTTCTTCAAAGGATATAAAGAACAGGGTTTTTGAAGATACCCTCTCGGCACTCATCAACCTTGGATATAAAAAATCTGTTGCCCAGGAATCTCTTGAAAAAGCTTATAAAAAAGGGCATAAAGACATTGAAAGTCTTCTCAAGGAATCATTAAAATATTTAACAGGTAATATCCGTGAAGAGGATAGATGATCGTAAAGCCATTGACAAAGACCGAACAGTAAATCCT
>JAOUJR010000396.1 GCA_029883145.1 Nitrospirota bacterium | reverse complement strand
GAAGCTGGAAAATATAGATATCAAAGAAGTTTTTCAAAATCTACAGGATCATGGGATTTTTGTAGAAGGATCTATGATTCTGGGTTGGGATTTTCATGACAAACAAAACATAGTGGAAGATATTGAATTCTACGTGTCTCTACGTGCTACACTTGATCAGATTGTATGTCTAATAGCTGTTCCTGAGACCAAGCTTTGGGAAATGTTTAAAAGGGAGGGAAGGTTATCTGATAAAATATCTTGGGATGACGGTGGCTTTTATACAATGTGGCACAACTACAAGAATTTTGGCAATGAAGAACTGTGGCGCTATGAGGATTATGCCCTAAGAAAATCCTTTGAAACCTGGGGACCATCTTATCTTCGCCTCTTTGATGTTCATATGAGGGGCTACCGGAAGTTTAAATATCATCACGACCCTTTTTTCAGAAGAATAGCGGAATCTCATAAGGAGGGCTGTAAAACTCTCTATCCTCTTTTGCTCTGCATTAAGATGTTTGCCCCAAGTGAAAGAGTGAAGAGAATAACAGAGAATTTGGAAGAATCATTCATACAAGAATTTGGCACACCGGCCATTAAGGAAAAATTGCAGTCATTAGCTGTAGCTCTGATCGCAAGCTTCAGAAAAGTCGAGAACAAGTTGATTAAAGAGGATACATTTCAGCCTAAATGTAAAATTTATCATTATAATTGAACTGAAATGAAAAAGCTGGTCCTTTCTTATCAATAAAAGCAAGAGATGTTTATTCTGAAAGGAAGGGCAGTAGCAGTCAGGAATAGTGGAATGTGGTGAGGGAGTTGGAGCAAGCCTAAAAATGAAATTCTCTTCCCTAAAGAGCTAAAACAAAATTCATAAATTATTTACAAATACTCACTGAAAGTTTTAAAAGGATATCTTAAGAAATTGCTAGGTTCAACATAACAATTCTTATAACATCTATCTTTACATTTAGGAATTGGACCTCCTTCATGAATTGCTTTTTTCAATGCTTTTTCATAGGAACCCATTTTTAACATATTTACTCCAATATTTTTTAAAGGTTCACAAGGATATAAAAAATTTCCATTAGGATATATTCTTGGAGTCAATAAAGGATAACACCTAAATGGCAGTAAATCGGAGATGGTCTTATGATAAAGTTTACTTCCTAATATGAGTTTATTTGATTTACGCAGTTTTATAACATCTTTTAATAATTCTTTATACTGAAGATTATTTTTTATTTTTTCATTCACTCTGCCATTATTTTGAATTTCAGGGCCAATTGTAAATCTTATGCTATTTTTAAGACAAAAATTTAAAACGTCTTTTGCATGAGGAATAGTTTGGTCGTTAGCAACAAAATTTACTGTTAAAGTAAAATTTTTTTCTTTCTGAAGCTTTGAGCAAACAGTAATATTTTCGATTGATTTTTTTATTATATTTTCTGGAGTATTAACGATTTTAGAATATTTATTAGATTCAATCATATCTAAACTTACTGAAAGATTATCTAGATAATCTAATATCCCCATATTCTTATGAAAAACACTCATATTACTTATCAGTGAAACCATCTTAAATTTTAATTTCTTACATTCTTTGAGAACTTCTATAATATCTTCTCTTAATAAAGGTTCCCCTCCCGTAATATAAAGATTAGGACAGGATTTTCTTATTATTTTTAACAAATTGAAAATTTCTTCTGTTTCCAATTCTTCATTAAAATTATTGATTATATTTTCATTAGCATAGGTACAATAAGAACAATGAAAATTGCATTTGAAAGTTATGTAATAACCAAACATTAATGGCTTTAATATAGCATTATTGTTCAGTCTAATTTTAAATAAATCGTAAATATAATTTTTTATAAAAGGAAAAGATAATCTTTCAGCCAATTTTGCCTGCCCCCCTATGAATGTACAAACTGCAAGCTAAATCTATAGCCTCTGGAACCGGTGGCCTGTATCCCCGAGAGCTGTGGAAATGATGCCTGCTATATTCTCTCCATCAGCGCTCCAAAACCAGGATGACTTCTAAAAGCATATCAAATATCTCTCTATTCAGCAACTCATCTTTGTGACCTGTGCCCCCTAATATCAGTCCAGGTGTTGTGTCAAAATTTTACTGGACCGGACCTGCCCCCATCTTTGGTCCATTTTCTTGCATGGGTGAGCCCTAGGTGAGCTTGACGCTTTTTATGAAGGAGGGGATGTCTGAGGCTTCCTGGGGACCGACGATGACCTCCC
>JAOUJR010000035.1 GCA_029883145.1 Nitrospirota bacterium | reverse complement strand
CTGCCTTCACTCAGATTAGTGCCCTCCAGGAGGCACATTCCAGGATATACAATAGCTGTATCCAGAGATGGCATATTCGGCGATGGTATTACCCAGGGTAAACCTGTCATATCAAACCATGCCTTCCGTTTCCATCCTTTCATGGGAATAATGTGTAAATCCAGAGAAGGATAGAATTCATCTCGAAAATAGCTACACAGTTCTCCTACTGTCATCCCATGACGCACAGGCAATGGACGCTGTCCAACAAATGAATCATATTTCATGTCAAGCACATGTCCTTCTATTAAATGACCTCCTATAGGATTGGGCCTGTCAAGTATGACTACTGATTTATTCGTCTCCATACATGCCTGCATACAGAGTTCTATTGTCCAGATGAATGTGTAGTATCGCGACCCCACATCCTGAAGGTCTACTACCATTATATCTATATCTTTCAGCATTGATGGCTCAGGTTTCCGGGAGTAACCATAAAGGCTATATACAAAAAGTCCTGTGTACTTATCCTTGAACCCCTCCCATTCAATCATATTGTCCTGTGTTTCTCCATAGATTCCATGTTGTGGGCCAAAGATGGCCTTTAATTCAATTCTTTTTGATTTAAGAAAGAGGCTAACCGCATGCGTTAGTTTTTTGTTTACAGAAGCAGGATGTACTAAAAGTCCAACCCGTGCGCCTTTTAATGTTTTGGGCCAATCCTTCTCGAAAAGGTCAAGACCGGTTCTGATAAACTTGTCAGTCATTTCTTTTAATTATATAGTATATCCCTTTCTGATTAACACGATGAGTAAATCCCATAGAATGTTCATTTCCACTGGGGTAAATGGCAGGGCTTTCTCACGGGGAAAAACTAATGTACAACGGGGTTATAATAAATTTTATCTTTTGATATTATTTTGATTAACTTTTCTTGGCAAGTTTTGTCTGTGATGTGAACACTACACATTCTTCGCATCTATTGCGTGATTTACTATTGCTGCATATCATCCGGTTAATCTCCCAGCATGGCTTTACTCTGTCGATAAATGACAGGCATTTATTCTTTCTTTCTTCAGTGCACATTGTAATTTCCCAGCATGGAGCATAATGAAGAAGCTTTTTTATGCCCTCAATGCTGATCTTTTTATCATGGACTAACTCTCTCAAACAAAGGAGCCATCTGAGGTCATTCTCAGAGTAGAATCTGTTCTTCTTTTTGCGTGACGGTTTTATCAGACCACGTTTTTCATATATGCGCACTGTCTGGGTTGTGGTACCGATCAATTCAGCAATAACCCCTATTGTATAGAGAGGCATATCTCTTTTTTCTTTTTCTTTTATTAATTCTGTTTTCATCTTCACTTCACTTATAAGATATCCTCAAATTCTGATTTTGCTTTATTAAACTATCTTTAAAGAAAATTTTCAACTCCTCGAATTGTCTCATCACAACTTTCGCTCAACTCAATTTAGAAAAGATTCTCATTTTTGAGACTGTGTTTGAATAAATGAGAATCTCCTGCTTTTTTTTTAACGTAACACTTTGATAAATTAGTATTTTTCGCTATATGCTATTATGGCATATCTTTTGCTTAATCCTTTATTAAAGAATAAATTTCATTACATATTTAAATCAGAAGCATACGTTTACCGATGAGAAGGGAAAGGAGGAAGCAAAATGAAACGGATAGTGATCATAGGCGGAGGAAGTGCTGGCGTGATGTTTGTCAACAGAATGAGAAGAGATTTCACTGAAGACGAAGTGGAACTCTCGGTAATTGAAAGGAGTGACAAACATTATTTTCAGCCAGCATTCACATCAATAGCTTTTGGTCTGGATGAAGGTGAAGATGTGGTGAGGCCGACAAAGGATTTGTTTTATGAAGGTGTGAATCTGATTACAGATTCAGCAACAAGAATAAACCCGAAAAATAATACGGTAACTACTTCCAAACATGGAGCAGTCTCTTATGACTATCTCATTGTTGCAACCGGTGCTAAATTAAATTTTGACGAACCTGCGGGGATGAAAGAAGGTCTCAACAAAGGTGAAGGTGTCTTTACCTTCTATACAATGGATGGCGCCCTAAAACTCAGAGATGCAATTAAGAACTGTGATGGTGGAACTATCGTATCAATGTCTTCTGAAAACCCTATCAAATGTCCTGCTGCGCCTATAAATTTCATTCTCATGGCAGAAGATACAATGAGAATGTTCGGGAGAAGAAACAAGTTCAAATTTGTACTCTCCACCCCTATGCAATCGGTTATTCCAAATCAACCCTATCTGGAAAAATTTAACAGTATTTTAGATTCAAAAGAAATAGGGGTGGTGAACAACTTTTCTCCAGGAGAAGTGGATTATAAAAACGGAGTTGTAAGGAGCTACAATGGGAAAAAAATCAATTTTGACTTGCTCTGCATCATACCCCCCCATGAAGGTGAACAAGTCATCCATGACTCTGAAGAACTGGGAGACGCTGCTGGATGGGTAACCTGCGATAAGTATCACCTGCTCAGCAACTACTACAGCAACATTTATGCAATCGGCGATGCGAGTGATGTACCAGCATCAAAAACAATGACAAGTGCGAGAATACAGGCTAAGGTGTTAACAGATAGAATGAAGGCAGTGTTGGAGGGAAAGGAACCTACTGCTACCTATAAACCAGAAGTATTATGTCCGATTTCCCCGAAAAATAAGAAGTCTGTGTTTGCACATTATAATTACGATGAACTAAAACCACTTTACTGGAACCTTATACTCAAGGGCCTAATATAGTGGGATATTGAATTAAAAGAAACAGGAATGAGTTCACTGTAAATTTTTCTAACAAATTAAATTAAAAGGAGGAAGCAAAATGAAACAGGTAGCGATCATAGGTGGAGGAAGTGCCGGCGTGATGTTTGCCAACAGAATGAGAAGGGAGTTTACTCCTAATCAGGTAGGGCTTACTGTAATAGAAAAGAGTGATAAACACCATTACCAACCAGCTTATACCTTATTAGTTTTCGATCTTGATGAACCTGAAAATATAGTCAAGCCCACAAATGAGTTGTTCTACGAAGATGTAAAGCTGGTCCAAGACGAAGCAACAAAAATAAACCCAAAGGAGAACACAATTTCTACTACAAAACATGGCGACATCGCATACGATTACCTTGTTATTGCAACAGGCGCAAAATTAAGTTTGGGCGAGCCCGAGGGAATGCTGGAAGGCCTGAAAAAAGGGGAGAACGTCCATACCTTTTATACAATGGACGGGGCTCTAAAACTCAGAGATGCACTTAAGAACTGTGATGGTGGAACGGTTGTCTCAACATTCTGTGAGATGCCGATAAAATGCCCTGCTGCACCCATAAAGTTCATCCTCATGGCAGAAGACACAATAAGAAACCTGGGGAAAAGAAACAAATTCAAATTTGTACTCACTACCCCTTTGCCATCAGCTTTTTCCAGACATCCTTATATGGAAGCATTGAATGGTATCTTTGAGTCGAGGGGAATCGAGACAGTTGCAAACTTTGCCCCTGGGGAAGTTGACCATGAAAAAGGAGTTATGAAGAGCTATGATGGAAAAGAAGTCAATTTCGACCTGCTCAGCATCACGCCGCCACATGAAGGTGCCGATGTGATTCAAAACTCTGACGGTGTAGGGGATGCCGCGGGATGGGTAACCTGCGATAAGTACCACATGCTGAACAAATATCACGATAATATTTATGGAATTGGCGATGCGACAGATTTTCCAACATCTAAAACAGCCTCGGGTGCAAGGAAGCAGGCAAAGGTATTAACAGAACGATTCAAAGCATTGTTAGCTGGTAAAGAGCCCAAAGCCACTTATGATGGGGAAATAATATGTCCGATCCTTACCAGGGATAAGAGGGCTTTGTTTGCAAACTTCAACTATACAAAATCTTTGTCTCCGGCTACGGAAAGTTATCTCAACTGGGTTCTCAAGGTCAACATGCTCAGACCTCTTTACTGGAACATGATGCTCAAGGGCTTATTGTAATAAACGTCACAACTTTAGGGAGGAATTAAAAAATATGAATAAAGAGCAGATGGTTACAGACAAGGTTACAGGGACAAACAATAATGGAAAAATGGCGGCACAGATTGACGAGATATACAATAGATTTAGTTTAATCAACAATCTCGTAATTGACCTAAGCCCCGCTCTGGAGAGGATATCCAAAGAGCTTAGTGTAACTATCGGGGAGTTACGGGAAAGGTTTGAAAGAGATGAAACGCTGAAGCTCATCAAAAAGGTCGGAGACAATATCCCTACCTTTATGCAGTTCCTTGATCTGATGGAATCTGCAAAGGGTATGATTGCAGATGTCGGACCAGCAGTAGGCAGGATCTCCAAGGAAACTCATACAACTATCCGGGAATTGCGGGAAAGGTTTGAAAAAGATGATACCCTCATACTTATTAAGAAGATCGGAGATAACATCCCTACATTTATAACTCTCCTTGAGTTGATGGAAGTTGCAAAGGGCTTGGTAGAAGACCTGCAACCCTCGGTAGGGAGAATCACCAAAGAAGTGCTGCCGAGCATCAATATGCTCAGGGAATCCTTTGAGAAAGAGGAGGTTCTTGATCTTTTACAAAACGTGGGGAAAAATATAAATGCTTTCAACAAACTTCTGACCTTTTTGAACGGCTTTGAAAATAGCGGAACCCTTGATTTCACACTGGAACAACTCTCATCTAAAGAGATGAATAGCATGATGATAGGCGTACAAAAATGCGCAGTGCGAACGATGCAAGAAATTACAGCAAATCCACCAAAGGCTGGATTAAAAGGTATCTTCGCAGCCATGAGGGATCCGGAAGTTCTCAAGGGAATGGTGATAATGACTGCATTTGCCAGGAATATGTCGCTCTCTCTGTCAGAAACTTTACAAGGCACATCAAGTAAAACTTGATGTCACACCACCATGCCCAGCGAGCAAGGGTTGTATTTAAAATCACACCCCCCCTGCTCGCTGGGCTACCCAAATTCTTTTAAATAGGGCTTTAAATGTCGAAAAGGTGCCTATCGGCTGCACCATTTATTTCATTTCTTTAAGTGTATTGAGGAGAACTTGGGTAGATATGGGTTTCTCAAAATAATAGTCTGCCCCGAATTCATATGCTTTTTGCATGACTTCAGGAGTACCGTATCCGGTTATTATTATCATTTTTGTATGAGGTTGATTCTTTTTTACAATCCTGAGGATTGCCAAGCCTTCCTGTTGTAAGACTCCAGTAAGCCTCACGTCGGCAATGACAACATCGTAGGTTTTTTTACTCAGGAAGTCTATGGCATCTTCAAAAGTTTCAGCAGTATCAACGCTCATTTCCGGTTCATTGAGAATTCTTTTTAAGCCAAAAAGGAAGGCTTGTTCATCATCTACTACAAGAATTCTCACGATTATTATTTCTCCTCGTATCGCTGTTCCTTAAACATTGTTTTGATCCTTAGAGAGTATGTTTACCTTTCTTCATCTTACGGTAGAGGGTGGCTCGTGAGACTCCCAGCGCTTCTGCGGCTTTTTCTTTGTCACCACCAAAATTTCTAATAACGTCCTTAATATGTTCCCCCTCAAACCGTTCCAAATCCGTTATGTTCCCTTTATTGGAAGCAACAGGACATGCAGAAGCCCCCAGGCCGAAGAAATATTCAGGAGTTAATGAACCATTGCGTGCAAGAATAAGTGCCCTTTCAATTACATTTCTCAATTCGCGGATGTTTCCAGGCCATGAGTAACTTCTCAAGTGCTTGATTACATTGGGGAGAATTTGGCTCTGAGATGAGCTTAAGTCAGTAAATATATCCTGGATAATCACTGTCAGGTCTTCAAGTCTTTCTCTCAAAGGAGGAATAGAAATAGGAAAAATGTTAATCCGGAAATAAAGGTCTTGACGAAATTTGCCTTGCTGTATTTCTTCCTGGAGGTTCTTATTCGTAGCACAGATAAGACGGAAATCACTCCTCCTTACCTTGACCTCTCCGACCCTTCGGTAGCACTTCTCCTCAACAACTTTCAGGAACTGAGCCTGAACGGCAAAATCCATATCACCTATCTCATCCAGGAATAAAGTCCCACTGTCTGCAACCTCAATGAGCCCCTGTTTGTCCTGGATAGCAGATGTAAAGGCACCCCTCACGTGCCCGAAGAGTTCACTGGCAAGAAGCTCGCCCCTGAGACTTGAGCAATTTACCTCTACAAAGGGGCCAGAGCAACGGGAACTCTGTTCATGAATCCATCTTGCCAATACCCCCTTACCTGTTCCGGTCTCTCCTTGAAGGAGCACAGGTGAATCGCTTTCCGCTGCCAATACGGCAAGTTTTTTAACTTCTTTCATTGTGGAGATTTCGCTAAAATAAGGATTGACTTTTTTCTTCAAACGCTGAAACGTTGAATCTCTTCGTCTCAGTGTCCCTAATTCGATACTTTTTTGCAGAAATACATCAAGTTCAGCTAAGTTTACAGGCTTGGTCAGAAAGTTATCTGCGCCGCGGCGCATAGCCTCAACCGCAGTGGAGATATTGCCTGCACCAGTAATCACGACAATAGCTATGTCCGGATACGTCTTTCTTAAATCTTCAATCCACTCTATGCCATTGCCATCTGGCAAAATGAGGTCAAGGATGACGGCATGAAACCGTTGTGAGATGATGGCTTCCCGTGCTTCTGCAAGGCACGAAGATTCCGCCACTATATAGCCTGCCTTTGAAAGATACCGCACAAATCCAATCCGTGTTGCGGGTTCGTCATCAACTAATAGTATCTTTGGCATCATAGTTATTGCTTCCTATAAATTGGCATTTTAACCTCTACCGTGCAACCAGGGAGAGGTGTATTATTGAAAACCACGATACTCCCTCCATGAGTCTCTACGATATATTTTACAATAGTCAGGCCCAAACCGGTACCACCTCTTCGTGTTGAAAAGAATGGTTCAAAAACCCTCGACAAAATTTCTTCTGGAATACCAGTGCCGTGATCAACCACTTGAATACTACACCTGCCCCCTTCAGGTTCCTTAATGACAAAAAGTATTTCATTGCCTTCGCGATCATGTTGGGCTGCATTCTCCAGAAGATTAAGAAAAACCTGCTGGATTTTTTGACTATTGGCTATTACAAAGATATCATCACACTCCGGGGATTTAAGTAATTTTATCTTATGACTATGGCTGAGGGCAGAATGCTTCCATAGACCTAATGTAGCAGAACATATTTCACTTAAAGACTCAACATGCAAATCGGATGGCTCAATTGATTTTCCGAGATCGAGCAATTCATTCATTAGTGATGACAACCGGTTCACCTGTGAATGGATATGGGAAAGAAGTAACTGATATTCCGGGCTTTCCCCTAACTCTTTAACAAGTGATTCTGCAATAACCATAATGGCGTTAAGAGGGTTTCGGACTTCATGTGCAACCCCTCCGGCTAACGTGCCGATAACCTCCATTTTCTGAGCGTTACGAAGTTTTATCTCCATTGCATTTTTTTCAATCTCGGATGCTATATACTGTGCAAAGATTTTTATCAGACGAACCTCGTCTTCGGTAAAGATGCGCTCCTTTGTGTTGATAACTGTAATTGCACCGATAATGTTGGCCAACGAATCTAACATTGGAATACTTACTGAGCTTTTCAAGACATCTCTCACGTACGGATACTTTTTGAAAGCATCACCGAGAGAACATTCCAGTAAACACCCTTCATTGGCATTATCTCCAGAAAGACACTGAAAATTCGAAAGGCAGGTTACTTCTTCACTCTCGAATTTTCCGTCTAACATACAAGAAATAACCTTAACGTTACCATTATCGTGTTGCTGCACTATGACATGGGAAGTCTGGAGGAGTTTCGACAAAATGACGGCTATATTACCACAGAGCGTTTTTAAAGAACTGCCTAAAGTTGTGGCCATCTTAAACACAGAATAAAGCGCTTCCTGGCGTTGAATCAGCTTTTCCTCGGCTTGTTTGCGCTTGGTAATGTCTTCGCATGCTACCACCGTCCCAATCGGAACACCTTCGGAATCTTTGACGGTAATCGAAGTCAACTGGACGGGGAATGCTTCCCCGTTTTCCCTGATATTAACACTCTCACGTTTCCAGACCCCCATTTCATGTCCCATTATCTGCTCAAAGAGCAGGGGTCTCCAGTAGTTCCTTGGAATAAGTATTTTTACATGCCTACCAATGAGTTCCTTCAACTTGTAGCCGTGCATCCTTGCTTCGGATGGATTTGCATATAAAATCTTCCCTTTCACATCAGTAATAATAATGCCAATGGGCAGGGCTTCAATCGCCTCTTTTAAGAATATCAGCGCTTCCTCAGCACGCTTGCGTTCCGTAATATCTTCGAGCGTTTCCAAACCACAGACAATATTTCCTGTGGAATCTTTGATAACTGCGCCTGTGAAATGCAACCATTTCCCTCTCACCCCTAATGAAGGGAAGAAGTCCGTAGCTTCATATGCATCCTCTAACAACACAGATCGAATATATTTTCTCTTATACCACTGTGGAATCATATCGTTTCTATTGTCTATCAGCAGGTCAATCATACATGGTCTTTCTTTATCATAGAACGCTTTCCAGTGATGGTCTGTACCTGTTATCACGTCGGCTTTGATACCGCTGAGTTGCTCCAGTGCTTTATTCCAGAACAGCACTTTGTGGTTTTTGTCAATAACAAACGCAGGTATAGGAGAGCCATGGAGAATATTTTTCAATCTCTGTTCACTCTCCCACAGTGCCTCCTCTAACTTTTTGCGTGCAGTCCTATCACGGAATATTAAAACTGCGCCATCTATCATATCCTGAATTTTTACCGGAGTACTGATACACGTGACAGGGAAACTCGTACCATCCTTCCTCCAGAAGAGCTCGTTTACTATCTCAGCAGTATTTCCTTGTATAAGCGATATATAATGGGGGCATTCTTGCTCGGCATAGGGAGACCCATTTGGTCTTGCATGGTGCAGCGTGTTATGCAGATGCTTCCCGATCAGCTCAGGAATTTCATATCCGCACATCTTTGCTCCAGCAGGATTGATAAAGGTGACCTTTCCTTCCAGATCTATTTCACATATCCCCATTCCTGCCGTATCAAGAATCGTTTGGTATTTCTCTTCGCTCACCCGCAGCACATCTTCTGCTCGTTTACGGTTTAATGCATTCGTAAATATTTCTCCTACTATTCTGAGTAAAGTAATTATATCTGTAGACCACATTTTTCCAGTTTTCACTGCATCGAATTCGAGAAACCCGATAAGAGAGTTACCAGAAACCATCGGAATAGCAATGAGTGACTGAATTGACTCTAAGTGCAGAATGTCTTTTTCTGCGCTCCCCTCAGGGAGAAAGTCTGCAACAGATGTCATATGAATATTTTCGAATCGGTTGAGTTTCACCATCAACCATAGTAACTCTCCGACTGACAGTCCCTGGAGTTTTTCACTGTGTGGCTGAATACCCTCTGCGCACCATTCATATTTGCTGATCATTTTATCTTCATTTTCATCAAACAGAAAGACGTAACTTCGATCAGCATTGATAAACTTGCCAATGGTCTGCACTGCATGAAGGATCCCGCTGTCAATCTCATGGGATGAAAGATTAATGAATTTTGTTGAGAAGGAAGTGATAAGTTTCTCGAACTCTGCTCGAGACTGTAACGCCTCTTCTGCCTGCCTGCGCTTCGTGATATTGCGAATGATGCACTGATAAAACTCCTTTCCATTAATTTCAACAATCCGCGAACTATTTTCCACAGGAAACTGTGTTCCATCCTTCCATTGGTGTAACGATTCAAACACCATTCCCTTGAGATCTCTCACCTTTTTCATTTGTGCAATGATAACTGATTGTGTCTCAGGAGTCTGTAAGTCCTTTAAGCTCATGTGCAGCAGCTCATCAAGTGTGTACCCGTAAGTCTCTACTGCTCGCTCATTTGCTTCGATGATTCTCAAATCCTGATCAAGGAGCAGAATAATATCATTGGCATATCTGGATAGGTATTCATACCGCTGAGCTATAGCCCGGCGCTCATGCTCTATCTCGTACTCCCTTCGGTAAAACAGTGCACTCCGGTGACGCCAGACGAGTCCAACGCCCAAGCATGACGCAAGAATTGACAGAACCATTACGGCTGCGATAAACCAGTTCCCCCTGTGTATGAGTTCATAGACCTCCTCAAAGTCTTCTTTTGCTATGAGAAACCACGGGGAATCATGGACTGCTCGTAAGACAGCAAATACCGATTCCCCTCGATAGTCTATGCCTTCGACTATCCCCTCCTTCCCATGAATTGCCATCTCTTCCAGGAGCCTTTGTTCGCTTATCGGGAAACGGAGAGTGAGTGGAGCGTCATTCCTGTGTCGGAGTCTGTTCAGAAATACCACGTCACTCCCTTCACCGCGAACTAACAGGGTTTCGGCCGTTCGGCTTGTTGTGGGCCAT
>JAOUJR010000352.1 GCA_029883145.1 Nitrospirota bacterium | reverse complement strand
ACTCATGGAAACAGATAGATGTCCAGCTCAAACGGAGGCATGATCTCATCCCGAATCTGGTATCAGTTGTGAAAGGCTATATGGAATTTGAACGGGATACGCTTGAAAAGGTTACATCCGCAAGGGCAAGGGCATTATATGCTGTCCGGATGCGTGATAAAGCCTTTGCTGAAGATGTACTCACACAGGTTCTTGGTAGACTTTTCGCAGTCATGGAAAATTACCCTGTACTGAAAAGCAATGAAAACGTCATGCAGCTTCAGGAGGAGCTTACTTCAACAGAAAATAAGATTGCTTTTTCACGTCAGCTTTATAATGACCTCGTTGCCAACTTTTCTACAAAACTGGAGGTCTTTCCTGATAATATTATTGCGGCCCTTTTCGCCTTTCATAAATTTGAATATTTCTCTGCTGAAGAGGCTGATAAAAGTATCCCTTTAGCGGATATCAGTATACGGTCTAAATGAAAAATATTCAGAATGCATATCATGTAAATACTTCTTCACCACTACATTTCATGGGCATATACAATTAATTTAAAAGACGTATGCCAATCACATTCATTGAAATAGAGAAACAAAAAACCTGGAGAATAAGCATACTTTTTTTTGTGCTCTTGCTGATGTATTTCTGTATAGCAATGACACTTGTTCAAGGTTTCCTTTTTTTATTTCCGATTCATTTTATAAAAACTGGTTCTCTTTTTATTTGGAATCATCCATCCTATCTTCTCACAATAGCAGTAATTTCACTTGTTTTAGCTGCGATCCATTTTTGGTTTTCTGCCTCTGGTGCTGTCCGATCAGTAATGAATAATATCGGAGCAACTCCTCCGGACCCTGAGGATGAAATTCATAAACGTCTTATGAACATTATGGATGAAATACATGTAGTGACCGGCACTGTCAAAAAAATAAAGTGTATGATCATCCCAAGCCTGTCCATGAATGCGATAGCAGTAGCTGACTTGAGAGGTAACTCAGCCATTGCCATCACAGAAGGATTGCTCTCAAGGTTGACAAGGTCTCAAACTGAGGCAGTATTAGCACATGAGGCATACCATATTCTCTCCGGAGACTGTATGGAGGCAACTGTAGCTACAAGCCTGTTCGGTATGTATGCAGCCATGCTCGACAAACTCCAGAGTATCGGGGATGAAGATCGAAGTGGATTGCATCCTGCATTTTTTCTCTTCTGGATATTAGTGAAACTCAGTCAGATACTCAGTATGTTTATATCCAGAGAGCGTGAATACAGGGCTGATGCAGCTTCTGTGAGAATGACCCGTGACCCACTCTCAATGGCAGAGGCGTTGCGTCTGCTCTTACGGAACTGGAGTGGTTCCGGGCTCATCGGAAGTGGAATTGAAATGCTCTGCATTATTAATCCACAGGCAACTGAACGAGATGAATCTGAAGGATTCTGGGAAGACCTTATGTCTACACATCCACCCATCAGGAAGAGGATAGAAATTTTATTGAGAATGGTACATATGAGTATAAAAGATTTGGATGCAAAGGTAAATTCAAAGTCAGAGGCTGTTGATATGTCAGTATTTTCAAACCATATTAAACAGACATCTGGTGAGACCTCAGCATTCCTATGCCCTTCCTGTAGACAATCTCTGTTGAGGGGTTCATATGAAAAGACAAAGGTTTATCAGTGTAAATTTTGCTATGGGATACTGGTTGAGGATATAAAAATACCGAGGTTAATTGCCAGAAGAGAGAGAAATTATGCAGAAAGGATAAAATCACTGGCACAGGCTGTCATTGCGGATAATCAGAAAAGACTTGCTTTGAAGAATTTAAAAAACACTGATATAAAAACGAAACATCTTATAGCCTGTCCAAAATGCAAAAATCCTATGTTTAGGACATTTTATAGCTTTGCCTATCTGATAGAAATTGACCGATGCAACCTCTGCAATCTTACATGGTTCGAGCAAGACGAACTTGAAATGCTCCAGTGTCTTATAGAGAATAAAATAACCGCAAGGATAAATTTGTAACTGCCCTTCAAAGCAAGAGAATGTTTTGCAATTGGCATGGTATTATAAAAAGAGGAGGCAAAAAGACCTATGAATACAGATATGATTAAAATGAATAAAGAGAAAAGAATTGCGCTTATTGCACATGACAACAGAAAACAAGACTTAGTGGAGTGGGCACGGTTCAACAAAGACCTTTTATCCAGGCACGAGTTATTTGCCACTGGAACAACAGGACAGATACTCGCAACTGAACTTGATCTTGAAATCAAAAGGTTCCAAAGCGGTCCGCTGGGAGGTGACCAGCAAATCGGGGCAAAAATTACAGAAGGTGATCTGGACTTTGTCATCTTTTTCTGGGACCCTCTCGAACCGCAGCCACATGATGTGGATGTGAAGGCCCTGCTTCGCATTGCAGTTGTCTATAACATCCCTATTGCGTGCAATCGGGCATCTGCTGATTTCATGATATCATCACACTTGATGTCAGAAGAGTATCAGCGGCTTGTGATTGATTATAAACACAGGCTGAGAAGAGTTGAAGGTGAGACAAAAAGTTGAGAATGACAGTTTTGTTTTCTTGTATAATACTTAGTTAATGGAAAATACCCTTTCTGTGATCCCGCTTGGCGGTGTTGAG
>JAOUJR010000351.1 GCA_029883145.1 Nitrospirota bacterium | reverse complement strand
AAAATAATCCCTGTCGCATGGAATAAGGAGCTTTGCCTTAAACGGTGCCTTTGCAACCTTAACTACATCGTCCTTATCCAGTGGGAAACCAGCGCGTCCGTCAAGTGTGAGGTATACTTCCTCACTCCATGACCTGAGGATTATTTCTATCAGAACATCACCCGGCAAAACTATGGGTCTATTTGCGAGCATATGTGAGCATATCGGTGTCAATACGATACTGTTAAGTGTAGGAAAAAGAATAGGACCTCCTGCTGAAAGTGAGTATGCGGTAGAGCCAGTGGGAGTAGAAATTATCAAACCATCAGACTTAAAGGTGGTAACATACATATAGTTTATATATGTTTCGAGGTCAAGTATCCTTGCAAAAGCACCTTTTGTAACCACCACATCATTCATTGCAGTGTATTCAGCAATTTGCTCGCCATGCCTCAGGACTTGAGTGATAAGCATAAGCCGCTCCTCTGTAGAACATTCATCAGAAAGCACCTTCTCTACAGTCTCATAAAGCTTATCCACCTGAACCTCTGTCAAAAATCCAAGAGTCCCTAAGTTTATGCCAAGGATTGGAACTCCTTTGTCACCCACAAGCGTGCATACACTGAGCATTGTCCCATCTCCACCTAGGACAATAATCACGTCTACTAAAGAGGGTATCAGTGCTCGTGGAGTCCCCTCTATTTTCAGGACTGACGCTGTTTCAAGGTCAACATAGGTTTCATACCCTCTCTGCTTGAGCCACGGCAAGAGTTCTTTCACTGTTTCAGGTGGCTCTGGTCTTCCAATCTTACAAATTATCCCGACTTTTTTCATTTTCATCCTCTATTGTTATCTCTCTTATTTCTTCGCCAATAGATTTTAATCGGACCTTTATCATGTCTTCAGGCGCCATCCTCTCAGCCTTTTCAGCCCATTCAATAACTGAGATACCACTCCCTCCTATATGCTCCCAAAAACCCACCTCATCAAGTTCAAAATCTTTTTCAATCCTGTATAAGTCTATATGGGAAAAAGGCGGGTTCGAATCATATTCGGTAATTATTGTAAAACTCGCACTCATGACCTCTTTCTCTTCGATACCTAATGCACGCGCAATTCCTTTGACCATTGTTGTCTTTCCACTGCCAAGTTCACCATACAGACCTACAACATCTCCAGGCTTTAACATTTTTCCTAACCTGTAACCGATATCTTTGGTTTCATCAGGCCCCTTGCTTGTATATATTTTTTTCAGAATTCGTCTCTTCAGCATAATTGCATATGAACATATATTTTCTAAACTACAAAATACCGATAAAACCCCCTTGTGCTCCAATCAGACTCTTCTCGTATCTATAAGAATAATATTCTTTAGGATTGCAATAGGTGCATTCTTGTGAAATCCAAATATTTTCTTCAGGGATTCCCATTGATAACGCCTGGCGCCTATTTGCTGAAGACAGGTCAACATAATACCCATCATCACTTTGGACAAAGTATTTCCCATCTCCGGTTGCCTTGCAAATTACGTCCTTAACCTCAACTCCGACCTGATAGCACCTCCACCTTATACTTGGCCCTAATGCAGTAAAAATATCTACGGGTGAAGAGGAAAAATGTTCAATCATCAATGCAATAGTCTTCTTTACTATTCCAGATGCAGTGCCCCTCCACCCTGCATGCACTGCGCCTGTGACTGACCTCTTTATGTCATAAAAAAGAATGGGAACACAATCTGCAACCTGAATACCAATCAATACCCCTTTCCTTTGGGTAACAACCCCATCGGCAATCTCTGGCTCGAGGTCTGACTTTATTACTAAAACTTTATCTGTATGCTGTTGTATAGGAAAATAAATATTTTCTTTTTTTATAGATAATAATTTGCTAATCTTTTTCACATCAACTCCAAATGATCTTGTGGTAAAAAATGCTTTCACATCTCCATTAAACCTACTTGGGAAGATCAACCTACTCATTCGACTTCTCTATGAGTCATCGACAAAGAATAAAAAGCAGCAGGTATCTTTCCTATGATATCTGATGCGATTAAAGGATGTTCGCCTTTTTCAGTCGCTGCAATGTCTCCTGCGAGTCCATGAGCGTAGACTCCGAGGATAGATGCATGAACTTGAGATAGACCCTGGCTTAAGAAACCCGAGATCATTCCGGTAAGCACATCTCCTGTTCCTCCTGTTGCCATCCCTGGGTTACCTGTTGAATTAATAAAGGCTTTCCCATTAGTCCCGGCAATAATAGTTGGAACACCTTTAAGCACTAAACATGTCCCTGTCTCTTTTGTAAAGGATAATGCAGTGTTAATTCTGTCCTTTTCAATCATGGTTACAAGTTCGGAGGTTGGAGTTTTCATCCCCTCCCCCTCTTTCCCCTTTCGAGGTGTAAAGAGGGGGGCTGACTGCTGTAATAATCTCGCCATTTCGCCTGGATGGGGAGTAAGAATTACAGGGGCGCTTACCTTCTTAAAAACCTCTCTCCCCCCTTTAATGGAATTTACCCCATCTGCATCTATGACCATCGGTTTTGTTGATTTTTGTATCATGTTTTTAATGATTTTTTGGGTATCAGCGCTCACACCAATTCCGGGACCGATAGCGAGAACATCCGCTTTCTTATTCAGGAATTCAAGTATTATATCTGAT
>JAOUJR010000350.1 GCA_029883145.1 Nitrospirota bacterium | reverse complement strand
GTTGCAGTAGGCGACGAAGTGGAGGCTACAGTAGATGGCGGTGTAATACAAAAGCTCATCAAATTATAACATTTACCCCTTTAAAGAAAGCATGTTTTTTCGCTCATGAGCGATGTAAGCGGCATCAGGAGCCCGGTATAAAGCCGCCGGGCTCTTAGGTGCTTGGAATTGAAAGGACGTGAAGTAAAGCCAAAGGCCAAGAAAAAGAAAAAGGGAAGGAGGTGAGCGACGATGCCGTCATTAACGTGGCAAATGTTGGGACTACTATTGTTGATGGGTGTCCTTCTTTTCATTAGCCTTTACTTTGGTGTGTTCAAAATAGTAGGGGGAGATTAGTAAATCAAATTAGGTAGAGCAGAGCCAAAGGCCAAGAAAAAGAAAAAGGGAAGGAGGTAACATCTGATGAAATTTTTAATTAAGTTCTGGCCATTGTTCCTACTAATATTGTTGATCGCTAGCGTTCTCTACATTTGCTCCATTTAAGTGTGCCAAAGCCAACGGCTGGGGATTTTTTCGGGTCCATTTCCCTTCCCTTCCCAGCCATTGGGAGGGGAAGGGAACAGGTAACGGGAACGATTTAAAAGAGGAGCAATGTTTTCTGGATTAAATACTACCGCAATGGCAAGTCAAGTTATAGAAAAATATTTTGATAAATCTGTTTAAAAATGATTAATCCTACAAAAACTGATAAAGTTCAAGGCCCCTGAATAAGTAATTAGAGCTGGTTATATCCCTTGTAAAGACACATTAGGGTCAGGTCTTCACAGCCTGTTGAAAAACTCTTCTAACAAAATTATCCCAATCAAGAATACATCATGATAGACTATTGCAACTTCTTTATTAAGGAGGTGCAATTGTTAGGAGAAAAACAAAGAGAAGAACCGATGTTCTACTATGTAAAGATGGAAGACATAGTTCCTGAGAATCACCTATTAAGACTTGTGGACAAGCATATTGATCTCAGCTTCATCAAAGATAAAGTAAAGCATTTATACAGTCATACAGGCCGTCCTTCCATAGACCCTGAGGTATTACTCAGGATGCTTCTTATAGGTTATCTTTATGGAATAACTTCGGAGCGTCGTTTATGCGAAGAAGTTAAGATGCATATTGGATATAGGTGGTTCATAGGACTAAGTCTTGAAGATAAAGTTCCTGACCATTCGACATTTTCAAAGAACCGCCATGAAAGATTTTCTGAGAACGACGTATTTCAAAAGATATTTGACGAGATAGTAATGCAATGCATAAAGAAGGGATTATTGACAGGGAATCATCTGACAGTAGACAGCACATACATAAAGGCTGATGCATCATTTAAGAGTCTTGAGCCGATAGTTGTAGATATGAATTCTAAGGAGTATATAGAGACACTTGAGAAAGACAATTCCATTGAGGATAAACAAGAAGACAAGCCATGGGAGCCTGGGGAAGATTATCCTCACAGAGGGCAGAAAATAAGCAATAAGACACACAGGTCAAAGACAGATCCTGATGCCAGGATTGCGAGGAAATCATTTCAGGCAGCAACGAACCTTTATCATGCAGCGACATATATAATGGATAATGGAAGCAGGGTAATAATAGGAGCGGATGTAGGTAGACCGGACTTAAGGACAGACAGTGAGAAAGCCCTGGAACAGATACGCAAGATAAAATGGAAATACAAGATAAGACCCGATAGTTTAGGAGCAGATAAAGGATATGCAACTGGAGAATTCATAAATAATCTTATCAATGAGGACATACAGCCACATATCCCGATATTAGATTATCAGCGGCACAATCATAAAGGCATCTATGGAAGGGAAGAATTTAAATATGACAAAACAAGAGACATATTCATATGTCCTGAGGGGAAGGAACTGAGATATTGGGGGATACACAGACGGAGCAGGCAACATGTATACAGGGCGCGGACAAAGGATTGCAAAATTTGCCAGAAGAAAGAAGACTGTACAAAGGACAAGGCTCGTTCCGTAGGTTATCATATTTATGAGGCTTCAATAAATAAAGCGAGACAATTAAACAAGACAAAAGAATACCGCATATCTCAACGAATGAGAAAGCGGATAGAAGAATTATTTGGAGAGGCAAAAGAGTTTATGGGTATGAGGAAGGCGAAATTTAGGATGCTGAAATTTGTGAAGGAACAGATTTTAATGACAGCGGCAGCACAGAACATTAAGAGGATGGTAAAACTACTGACAAAAATGAGGCCAGAGGGAGCAGCCCTGGCAGTTCAGAGGTCAGCAGAATTGTTTTTTCTGGGTGGATTATTTGAGATATTGATCTTATCGTTTCAGAATATCAATAGAAGACAGTTAAGACACAAAAATTGTTTCACAAAAACTTAGTTTTTCAACAGGCTGTCAAGTCAGAACGTGGAAAGAACTTTTAGTAAAACTATCAAAAATCCTTTATCAGAAACACAGAGTTGATTTTCAAAAAACTCTCTCATTACGAGGGACAAAACGGGTATATTTCAGCAAAGACCCAAATAAAATGTGGCAGCCTGAAAGAGTAAATAATTCTGAGTTCTATGTTGAGACTCATTGTAGTTCAAACCGTATAGTAAAAATATGTTTAGACCTCCTTGCAATTTTTGGTTACTCAGAACAAGACTTTTCAGTTGAGACAAAATAAGTTCTA
>JAOUJR010000349.1 GCA_029883145.1 Nitrospirota bacterium | reverse complement strand
CTGTTGAAGATATTTCTTCTCTTATACTGGATTATGCGAAACTTCTTACGGACAGTGAGTTTGGTTTTGTTGGTTATATTGACCCGCAAACAGGTTATCTCGTTTATCCCACATTGACCAAAGATATCTGGGACAAATGCCAGGTGAAGAATAAAGACATTATTTTCAAAAAATTCAAAGGATTGTTTGGATGGGTCATAAATAATAAAAAATCTCTTATTGCCAATAATCCGTCAAATGATCCAAGGTCATCCGGAACTCCTCAAGGACATTTGCCTATCAGACGTTTCCTCTCTGCACCTGCTCTCATTGGAAAAACTTTGGTTGGACAAGTTGCAATAGCCAACTCTTCCCGTAACTACACTAATAAAGACCTCCTACTCATTGAACGGCTCTCTGCACTCTATGCAATTGCTGTCCAGCGAGAGCGGGCTGAAGAAACCATCAATCAGATGGCGTATCATGACTCTCTGACCGGCCTGCCCAATCGGCAGTTATTCAATGACCGCTTTGCCTTAGCGTTAGCTCAGACCAAACGCAACGATCAAAAATTGGCTGTGATGATACTTGACCTGGATAACTTTAAAGAAGTAAATGATTCACGTGGGCATATCACAGGAGACCATTTGTTAAAAGATGTAGGCAAAAAACTGTCTGGCCTTTTACGCAAAACAGATACTGTCGCCCGTTTGGGTGGTGATGAATTCATAATCTTATTGCCAATAATCAAACGTGATGACGACTCAGCGGAAATTGCACACAAAATCATGCAGGCTTTTCAAGAGCCGTTTGTGATTGATGATCAAGAAATCTATACCACAACCAGCATCGGGATTGCGATTTACCCCAGAGATGGTAGGGATGGTGCAACCTTAATAAAAAATGCGGACATCGCCATGTATCGTGCGAAAGAACAGGGTAGGAATAAATACTGCCATTATACTCCCTAAAGGCTAACAATAAAGGTAACTCAGTAAAAACCTGTTTGAATTTGCTGTACATGCAGAAGGGAACTTTTTGGATGAAAGATGAAAATAAGCAGAAGAAAAACTTTAAGGCAGCACCTACCTGTACCACTCATTCTTCATTTTTGGAACATACCAATGTATAAAATCATACCATATGCCAAGTGGCGCTTTTTCTACTCCCTTAAACCTCTTGTGAAGCACAGGGAGGGCATCAGGGACGTAAAGGAATGTGTAGGGTTGATCTTCTATAAGGATTTCATGGATTCTATGGTAAATCTTTTTTCTCTTCTCTATATCAAATGTTCTTCTTCCTAATAAAAGGAGTTTATCAACTTCTTCATTCTTGTATGAGATAAAATTAAACTCCCCTTCTTTTGTCTTTGAAGAATGCCAGATGTCGTATGCATCAGGGTCTCTTGATAATGCCCATCCCATAATTACTGCCTCAAAACGTCTCTTGTCTATAAATTCATGGAGCATCGCCTGCCACTCAAGCACCCTTATATTTATATCAACTCCGACCTTCTTGAGATTCTCCTTTATTATCTGAGCTGTTTTGAGCCTTGCCTCATTCCCCTGATTTACAAGTACGGTAAAACTAAGGGGTTTCCCATCCTTTTCAAGAAGACCGCTCTTCCCGATCTTCCATCCTGCCTCAGCAAAAAGCATCTGTGCCTTTTCAGGGTTATAGTCGAGGTCTCTTATACCTGGATTGTATGCCCACGATTCAGGTGGAAATGGACCTGTGCATGGAATACCATAACCGAGGAGAACTCCGTCAATAATATCTCTTTTATTTATCGAATGGGTAAGGGCCTGTCGTACCCGCTTATCTGAAAACCGTGAGTCAAGGTGATTATACCCTAAATAGGTATATCCAAAAGCAGAATACCTGAATTTCTGAAAGTATTTATTGAAGAAGTCAGAATGTGCCTGTAACTTAAACTGGGGTGGTGTAAGACCCATAAAGTCAATGCCACCAAATTTCAGTTCAAGAAACATAGTCGCTGTGTCAGGAATAATTCTTGCGCTGAATCTTTCAATCTTTGGCCTCCCCTCAAAATAGTTTTCAAATGCACTGAGAATTATTTTTTGACCGGTTGCCCATTCCTTCAATGTATAAGGTCCTGTTCCTAATGGATTTCTATTGTATTTTTCTAATGTTATGTCTTTTACTTCAAGTATATGTTTAGGTATTATTCCCATACCCCATGACTCAAGTGCAGGTGCATAAGGCTCCTTATACACTACCTTCACTGTATATTTACCAACTACTTCGACCTTCTCTACAGGGCCATAGTTGCTACTGTATGGGGTAGGAACATTCGGGTCTATAATTTTCTTATAGGTAAACAAGACATCATCAGCAGTAAATTCAACGCCGTCATGCCATTTCACACCTTTTCTGAGATGGAAAGTTATCTTGAGGCCATCAGGAGAAATATCCCATGACTCGGCTAAGTCACCGATTATCTTTATATCCTTGTCATATTTTGTGAGTCCATTATAAACATGACCACTGATTTCACCTGATGCACTGTCTGAAGCAAGAAAAGGAATAAGCCTCTTTGCATCAGCAAGAAAACCTACTGTAATTGTATCTGGATTTTTTATGTCAGGCTCACGACTGCAGGCAAATAATGAAAAAAATAAAAAAGTAATGAGTAATGAGTAATGAGTAATGCGTGATGAGTAATGA
>JAOUJR010000348.1 GCA_029883145.1 Nitrospirota bacterium | reverse complement strand
GCATTTAAGGTGATCAGTTCATTTGATATCACGTTAGGAACTAACCAGCATTGGGCACACCCGGTTATCCATGAAGGCACCATGTATATCCGTCATGGAAATGCGCTGATGGCTTATGATATTGCGAGGGATTTGTAAAAAGATAACGTGGTAAGGTGGAAAAGCGATAACGCAGTAAGGAGGCAGGGAAGTAAGGAGGTAAAGAGGCAGGGCATTGAATGATTATTATTTTTTTAATCGCCCTCATGCTTAAAATCTTTGGGCTCGACATGAATCGTTGCCGTAATGTATAGTTCATTTTTAATTAAATTTTCAATATCCGTAGCTATATCATGGGCAGACAGGACATCCATGTTATTATCTACCTTAATATGAAAAGTAAGTTCCTGACTACTGATATAATTATGGATGTGATAGTGATGGGGGTGCATGTTTTTATTATAATTTGAATTAACAAGCGTTTCAATGCTTTCAATCAATGCTTTGCTGGGGGCTTCTCCCAATATTTTATCGATTGCATCTTTAATTATTTCATACGCTGCATAAAAAAGCATTAATGCTATTATTACTCCCAACACACTATCCACCCACCAAAAACGGTCAGTAAATAATATGCCGATTAAAACAATTACAGAAGATAAGGCATCGGTTCTGTGGTGCCAACCGTCAGCTTTTACCGAAAGGTTTTCTGTTTTTTTAGCTATATAAAAAGCATACTGAGCTAATCCTTCCTTCAAAAAGATAGAAATGATGGTAACAACAATAGCAAGTAGGCCAAAATTTGCTGACTCCCGGCTTTTAAAGTGCAGGATAGAATCCCTCAGGAAATCATACGCAATTAAAGCTAACAGAAAACCAATGAATACAGCGGCTATTTGCTCCCAGCGACCATGGCCAAAGGGGTGCTCTTTATCAGGCCCTTTTGATGATAGTTTTACTCCAAACAAAACGATGACAGAACTTAGTGAATCGGACAAAGTATGCCATGCATCGGCAATTAAGGCTATTGAGCCCGACACGATACCCGCCCATAGTTTAAGCGCAAATAATCCTGTATTTACCAAAATTGAAACAACCCCTTCGGTATATCCTGCCTTATTTTTATCCATGCTGCTTTTTTTGATATTATTATTAATGTAAATGGCATTTTGTGGTTTCATTATTTCCAAATTATAGTTAGACACATCAAACAATATGGTTAAATTTTTTATTGTATTGACTTTATTGCTTTATTAAGCAGAACAATCAGGATATCCTTTTCAGACTCTGTTAAATTTTTGGTCAGGAGTGCCGCGAATTGTCTGTGCACACCGGCATGTAAATGAGCTGCTTTATGGCCTTTATCCGTAAGATGTACATGCGCTGAACGTCTGTCAATATCCGATTTTACTTTTCGGATGAAGCCATGTTCTTCAAGTCTGTCCAGCATAACAGAGGTTGAAGCTTTGGTTATTTTTAATTTTTCAGTAAGTTCTGATAATGTCGGGTTCTCCATAGAATGAATCAATTCAATACAATGCAACTGTTTCGCTGTTAAATTTTTTAAATCCGTGTTTTGCATGGCCAACTCTTCGAGCTGTTCGCTTTTGCTAAGGATTACACTGATTAAATCTTCAATACTGTACATCATTAATATATACGTAAACGCAGTCATTTAGTTTGATCTATCAAACTATTATTTTATTTATGGACTAAAATACACATGCACTTTAGTCTCCGTTTGTTTAAGTATAAATAAAAAACTTGTCTACTGATCATCCCCCCATCTTCAGGATAGGTTTTACTACTTTTCAAGATAAGCACCACAGAGTGAGTTTTCCATATTTCCACGGCAGAAAACGCTAGAATGCTATTATACCTGTTTCGAAATAAATTGTTCCAAAGGGCGAATATGCACTTTGGGAAATATGATAATTATATCATCCTCAAACGAAAAATGTGCCTTTTGGGAAAACAGATTAAAAAAACCAACGTTGAGTTTTCCATTTGAGAAATACTCCCTAAAAAAGAAACAGTTTAGAATCCTGTCCCGTCCCGAAACTTCAAGAGGGCGGGAGCTCTTGTTCCAGACTCTAAACTGTTACAGCATACAGTGTGAGCAACAGCAAGACAGCAAGTCCCGCATTAACGGGAGAGCATACAGCAAGAGGGAAAAACAGTTTGGAATACGAGCATTTTCTCTTGCTCAATACTCACACTCCAAACTGTTCCGAATTCGGAATTCTAGGCAGGGCGAGACAAATATCGAACTATTTACCTTTTGATACGAACGCTGTAATAGGAATAGGACAGTTGCAGGTTCCTGAGACTTGGACAGTGTGAGCGACAGTCCCGCATTCGCGGGAGAGTACTGAGGGAAAAACAGTTTAGAAAAGTAGTGCCAAAAGAAAAACAACACTCCTCCAAAAAAAAGAAACAGTTCAGACCTGTATGCTCTTGCTCCAGACTCTAAACTGTTTTTGTAGCCAGGTTGGGAAAATTATCGAACTATTTCAGCGAAGATATTGAAGTTGTTGTGGTTGGAAACCTTTTTCTTTCTCTTGAAAACAGGACAGTGTGAGCAACAGTGTGAGTACAGAGGGAAAAACAGTCCCGAAATTTCGGGAAGAGGAATAGTCCCAAGAGAAAACAGTACCCCAAAAAAAAAAGAAACAGTTTAAAAACTTTAT
>JAOUJR010000347.1 GCA_029883145.1 Nitrospirota bacterium | reverse complement strand
CTGGTTTCTTTACCTCTGGTTTCTTTACCTCTGGTTTCTTTACCTCTGGTTTCTTTACCTCTGGTTTTTCTACCTCTGGCTTCTTTACCTCTATCGGCGGTGCTATTCCTTTAGGTAATTTTTCTACTGAAGGTTTGACAGGCTCTTTGGTAACTACCTCTTTCTCTTTCTTAAGAACAGCCTTCTCTTTCGGTTTAACACCCTTCTTAAGTATGTTACTCTCTATCTTACTGGCAATCTCGGGTTCGATACCTGAAGAGTGAATTCTTCCTTCTATCCCGAGTTTTGAAAGTTCGATCAAAACAACTTTACTCGTTACCCCTAACTTCTTTGCAAGTTCATGAACTCTTATTTTTAACAATTGTGCTTTACCTCTATCTTTTTAACAAAAATTGGGAAATGAGCAGTGAAAAATGAGGATTTCACTTCTCGTTTATCTGTTATTAAGCAGCCCTTGTCACATAAACTTTAAAATGTTATCATAAAAAACCTTTTTAATGCAATGATGAACCCCGTAAGAACGCTCAACCGAGGATGAGACTTTTTCAAGCGGGGTGAAGGAGGAGAAAGAATATGGCAAGCTGTGCAGTGTGTGGGAAAAAAATGACAATCGGAAATAATGTCAGCCATGCAAATAATAAGACAAAGAGGCAGATAATGCCGAACCTGCAAAGGATGCGTATCATTACCAAGAGCGGTACAAAAAGGCTCTATGTATGTACAAGATGTCTCCGCTCCGGCGTAGTAAAAAAGGCGGTTTAGTGCAGAGGGCTGATTCCTTAATCCTCCCTCTTGTCAGGGAACTCGGGTTTGAAGATGGTGTAAGACTTGCTGAGATGAAAAAAAAATGGGATGACTTGTTTCATGAGCCGCTTTCCTCCCATATGTCACCATTGATGTTATCTGGAGGTGAAGTCATTCTCAACGTTGATTCACCTGTCTGGCTTCAGGAGTTGAATTTTTTAAAAGAGGATTTAATAAAAAAACTAAGTCACTATGGCGTGAGGTCTGTACGATTCAGGCTTGGCAGAGTTTCAACAGGCATAACGTCAGGAGTCAAGAGACAGTCTACAACCCGTAGTGGGTCAAAAGACAAATCTCTCACCGCGAAAGAACTCTCTTATATTGAAGAGACAGTCTCCCAAATAAATGATAACGCACTAAGGGAAACTGCGAGAAAAGCAATACAAAAGGCATTCAACTCAGGACGGGTTAAAAAATAAAACTTCCCTTTTTAATTTTTATGCTGACTCTGCCTGCTTCTCGTATATAAGCAAGGGTTTTTCGTTTTTGGCTATGGTCTCTTCGTTTATTACACATTCTTTGATACCCTTTTGTGAAGGTATCTCATACATCACATCGAGCATTATCTCTTCAAGTATAGCCCTTAGTCCCCGTGCACCGCTTTTCCTCTGCGTGGCTTTCTTTGCTATTGCTGAGAGTGCACCATCTGTAAATCTGAGCCTCACATTGTCAAACGAGAAAAGCCTCTGGTATTGTTTTATAAGAGCATTCTTAGGTTCTGTCAGTATTTTTATTAATGCTGTTTCATTAAGTTCATCAAGAGTTGCGACAACAGGCAACCTCCCCACAAATTCAGGTATGAGCCCATATTTTATGAGATCTTCAGGTTCAACAAGGTTGAGTATCTCACCTATCTTTCGCTCTTTTCTTATAAAGGTATCTGAACCAAATCCTACCATCTTTTGTCCTGTCCTCTGTTCTATGATGCTATCAAGTCCAATAAAAGCACCACCACATATGAACAAGATATCTGTGGTGTTCACCTGAATAAAATCCTGCTGTGGATGTTTTCTTCCACCCTGTGGCGGAATACTGGCCATCGTGCCCTCGATTATCTTGAGGAGTGCCTGCTGTACCCCTTCACCAGATACATCCCTTGTAATTGAGGGGTTTTCTGATTTTCTGCTAATCTTGTCAATTTCATCAATATAGATTATGCCTCTCTGTGCCCTCTCAGTATCATATTCTGATGCCTGAAGCAACTTGAGGATTATATTTTCAACATCTTCCCCGACATAGCCTGCCTCTGTAAGAGTTGTTGCATCAGCTATAGCAAACGGGACGTCAAGTATTTTTGCCAATGTCTGGGCAAAAAGTGTTTTGCCGGTACCGGTAGGACCAATCAAAAGTATATTACTTTTCTGCAATTCTATATCTGGCTCAACAGGGCTGTAGATCCTCTTATAATGGTTATAAACAGCGACAGAGAGAATCCTCTTTGCCCTTTCCTGACCTATGACATAATCATTAAGAAAATGGTGGATTTCCATAGGCGCGGGAAGTTTAGGGAGTGCGGAAATTTCTATTTCTGCATGGAAAGCATCTGCAATTATTTCGTTGCAGAGTGCGATACACTCATTGCATATATACACTGCCGGTCCTGCAATAAGCTTTTTTACCTCATCATGTCCCTTACCGCAGAAGGAGCACCTCAGCACACTTTCGTCTTTTTTAGGCATTCATCCTCCGTTATTTTATGCTTTTGATACTTCGAATCACTTCATCAACGATTCCGTATTCTTTTGCTTCCTCTCCTGACATAAAGAAGTCCCTATCTGTATCTGCCTGTATTTTTTCAAGGGATTGATTGGTGTGGGATGCGAGTATGATATTCAGTGTTTCCTTCATCCTGAGTATTTCCCGGGCATGG
>JAOUJR010000346.1 GCA_029883145.1 Nitrospirota bacterium | reverse complement strand
ATAGGTGAAGACCCAATGGGAACCGTTCCCCATGCACTGATTATATGCTTTGGCTCAACAGTTGAGGCAATGAAGGCTTTCGATGAAGTTCTCGAGCCAAAATTTAAAAGGGTTGCCCTTATTGATACATTTCTTGATGAAAAGTTCGAGTGTCTTAATGTTGCAGAAGCCCTTGGCAATAAACTTTTCGCGGTGAGGTTCGATACCCCGGCATCAAGGAGGGGAGATTTCGCCAAGATACTCAGAGAGTGCAGATGGGAATTGGATATGAGAGGGTATAGGCACGTACAATTCTTTGCAAGTGGAGGCATTAAAGAGGAAGACCTTCCTCTCCTCAATCCGCTTGTGGATGGATATGGCATCGGAACCTCTATAAGTAATGCCCGGGTTGTAGACTTTGCTATGGATATTATAGCGGTTGAAGGAAAGCCCTTCGCGAAAAGGGGCAAGTGGTCAGGGAGTAAAAGGGTCTTAAGGTGCCCAAAATGTAACCAGAGGGATATCGTTCCAAATGATAATGTGACATATACCTGCTCTTGTAGTGAAGTTTTTGAAGACATTCTGATACCCGTACTCGACTATGGTCAATATCTTATAGAAATTGAGCCTGCTTCTAAACTCAGAGAACGGGTCTTGAATAATATAAATAGATTAACACTTTAGTAGTTATTTGTGTCATAAAAGATTATGAGTATTAAAATCCTGTCAGTAGGACTTTTTTATACTGTCATTGAGAGGAACGTTGATAATATCTACGTTCCGAGGGACGCAGTCCCGAAGCAATCTCACCGCGAGATTCCTCGTCTACTTTGGCGGATTCGCAATGACAAAACAGTAAAATTATTGAGCAGACTGTACATTAACTGCTTACTACTTTCCTCTGTTTTCTAATGGCATCGTTTTATGTCCTTTTAGCTATATTCATCTGGAGCTCTCTTGGGGTGATAGTCAGGCTCTCAAACGTTCCAATACATATCCTCATTTTTTATTCTGCCCTTGTGGGCACTATTGTACAGAGCATTATCTTAACCAGAAAAGAATATAGGACAGAACATCCAAAAGGTAAGGAGTTTCTTTATCTCCTCATTTTAGGGCCGCTCGTATTGCTTAATAACTTCACATTTTTTTATGCATTTCATAATACGACAATCGCTAATGCTGTATTGACACATTATATAGCCCCTGTGCTTGTCGCCTTTCTTGCAGCGATATTTCTGAAGGAGCCATTGACGAAAAGGATTGTCATTTCGATCATTATTGCGAGTTTTGGTTTGTGGATTATGATGGGAGTGAAACAAGATAATTTTATTACATTAGTTTCTAATCTCGATAGGGATACAATGGGTATTTTCTCTGGACTCTTTTCAGGACTTATGTATGCAGTGATTATACTTATTGCGAGAGTATATGCACAACGCTATAATCCTGTTGTGTTGGCTTTCTTTCAGAACCTGATCATAGCTGTTATCCTTCTCCCATTTGTTGGCAGCTTCCCATCTCAGGCTCTATGGAGTTTTGTCATCTTAGGCACCCTGCATTCCACTATTGCACCAATATTATATTTTAGAGGGATGCGGGAGTTAACGGCAAACAGGACTGCAGTACTTGGCTATCTTGAGCCTGTTGGTGCTATAATTTTTAGTATGGTATTCTTAAATGAGGTATTGACGATTAACGTTGTGATCGGTGGATTGCTTATAATATTTTCAGGGTATCTTACAGTAAAAGGAGGTTAATGTGCAAAAGCTCATTCCAGTAGTTTTATTGCTGATATTCTTATTTCCTTTAAACGCAGAAGCGGAAGAATTGATAAAGAAAGACGAATCGCTTAATCTGGAACGATGTATTGAAATAGCCATTAAAAAACATCCAAATATAATTGCTGCAGCGAACACAGTGGATATAAATCAGAGCAGGATCGGTCAGTCAAAGGCAAACTATTATCCACAGTTGAGCTGGATATCAGGCTATAGTAAATTTAATGCTTTAGCTGGTTCAAGAGACCAGGTTGTTGTCACTACAGATCGTACCCTTGAAGAATATTCCAGCAGCGTTAACCTGAACCAGACCATATTTGATTTTGGGAAAACCGCAACAAATGTGAATATTCAGAGGTTGAATCTGTATTCCTCCCGCTCAGATTTCGAGAATGTAACAGACCAGATAATTTTTAATGTGAAACAGGCATATTATGGTGTTCTACAGGCAAAGAGAAACAGGGATGTTGCTGCAGAAACAGTGAAACAATATGAGCTACACCTTGAACAGGCAAAGGGATTTTTTCAAGTGGGCACGAAGCCGAAATTTGATGTCACAAAGGCAGAGGTGGATTTGAGTAATGCAAAGCTGAATCTGATTAAGGCGGAAAATGCACTCAGGGTAGCACGGGTGACCCTCAACAATGCAATGGGTATCACTGTTGCCCCTGAATATTATCTTGTCGATAACCTTACATTTAAAAAATATGAGATTCAATTTGAAAAGGCATTGGGAATGGCATATGCCAATAGACCGGATCTCAGATCAATCATTGCAAAAAAAGAGGCAGTGGGAGAATCTATCGAACTTGCAAAGAAAGATTACTATCCAACCTTATCTGGTAATGCGAGTTACAACTGGGCTGGCAGAACGGTTACTTCTTTAGATAACGGGTGGAACGTTGGGGCAACCCTCACA
>JAOUJR010000345.1 GCA_029883145.1 Nitrospirota bacterium | reverse complement strand
TTCTTGGCATATTCATGAGCATATCTTCCCATGGCTTCGAGGTCCATAATAAAAATCCTCTCTATTGCTTTTCTCAATGCATCTGTATCTTTTGGAGGTACAAGGATACCTGTATTCTCATTAACAACATCCCTTATCCCACCTATACTCGTCGCAATTACTGGCTTTGAAAACGCATAAGCGAGTGGGATAACTCCTGAGGTCGTTATATCAGTATAGGGTAAAACTACAATATCGCAGGCATTAAAATATAATTGAACTTCTCCATCGGGTATCCATTTGACAAAAAGTTTTAAATTAGACATCTGTCTTTCATAAGCAAGAAGATTTTGATATATATCCTTATCATCCACTTTCCCTGCAATAATAACGATAATATCAGGCATATCTTTGATGGCCTCTAAGAGATATTCATATCCCCTATTTTTTCTTATAAATCCAAAGCAAAGAATTACACGATTATTATCGGAGATATTCAATATTCTTCTGGCATCTTTCTTTGAAATGCTGTTCTCATAGGAGCCATTAAAGTTTCCATGTGGTATGACAATATGCATTTTGTCAATAGTTGTTCTTAATAGTTCTCTCGATCTATCGATATCATTCTTGCTATGGAATACTATCGCATCCGACTTTTTGTAAAACCATAGGGAATTTTTTCTGTCAATCTCTTTATAATGATGAGGAAGTATATTATGCATTTCCCATATAATTTTTATACTCAGGCACCAACAAAAATAATAAAACAATTTCATCACAAGACTAAAGGGAAATATATAGAGCCAGTGTACATGAATTATTTTGTACCCCTGAGTTCTGTAAGCTATCATTTTGATAATGTTCATTACAGTCGAATAATGAAATGGTTTAAGAATCTGCACACGAACACCAATTTCCTCCAAACAGGATTTAAGCCTCCGGATGTACTCATGATTCTTAGGTATCATAAAGATTTTCATGGTGAATGATTTTTCTTTGTGGATTTCCTTTATTCTCTAAAAAACGTTGACCATATTTTATAGTATCTTTTGCTTCCAAGGATTTTCTTCATTCCCAGTTTACAGTAATAGTGTGTCTTCTGTGATGCTATATATTTTCTGTCTTTATCAATAATTGCTTTAAAATGATTTAAAGAAGTCTCCCTCGTGATGAGAAATCGGTTCAGAATGACAAATTCTCTTGTCTGAGAATTCAAAGTATTTAATCCCGGCATCGATGTACACACTCCTCTATAGGTCAAATCTTTTGCCATGCGGAAAACCTTTTTCGAACAGAAGCCTCCGGGTAATGAAAGGTAGGTAACGGGAATGTTGAGGTTTCCCTCAAGCAAATTTTTAGATTCGCTTAGTTCTTTATAAAGATCACGGGGGTTGATGTCCGATAGAAAAGAATGAGATAGGCTATGTGATTGTATTGACATATTTTCAGAGACCATCACTTTGAGATGTAACCAGGTGACGTAATTTTCTGTGCCGATCCAGTTGACTGTTACAAAAAATGTAGCAGTAAATCCGTATTTTTTCAGTATTGGAAAGGCTATAGAATAGTCGCTGAGATTCCCGTCGTCAAATGTGATTACGACACCTTTCCTGTCAGGCTCAGTATGATTTTGGGACCTCCAGAAGTCATCAAGTGATAAGCTCTGAAATCCATTTTCTGCAAGGTAGTGCATCTGTCTCTCAAAATCTTCTCCACTCAAAGCGTATTTTTCTTTTCTAATTGTCTTATGAAACAGGGCATGGTAAAGCAATATTGGTATTTTCATGAAAGACTTCTCATTGTTACTGGGATAGTAATTCTCTGTATAAAGTAAGATATGCTCTGCACATTTTTTCAGAAGAAAAATCCTTCTTAACTCTTTCATAACCTTCAAGAGCTAAGCCATGTGCTTTCACGATATCATCGAGGAAGTTGCCGATGGCGCGTTGTAATGTATAGACGTCTTCTGGTTCAACTAAGATTCCAGTCTCATTATCTCTTATGACTTTTGGGACAGCACCGACTCGTGTAGCGATAATTGGTTTCTTTGCAGCCATTGCCTCGAGGAGAACCATTGGCAGCCCTTCTTTAACAGAAGGGAGAACAAAGATATCCATTACTGAAAGAAGTTCGGCAACGTCCTTTCTGTAACCGGTAAAAATTACGTCATTGGCAATACCTAAGCTTTTAACATTATTTTCTAAAGAGTTTCTTAAAGGACCACTTCCTACAATAAGAAATTTGACAGATGTATGCGATTCCAGAACCTCTTTTGCAGCCCTCAGAAGATATTCATGCCCTTTCTCATATTTCAGGCTCCCAATCGTTCCGATTACTGCACAATTCCCGTTAAGGCCGAGTTCTCTTTTCAACTTTTCATCTGGTATTGTTTTGTCAAATCTGTTTACATCAATTCCGTTGTCAATGATTCTTATCTTCTTCTCAGGGATTTTATATCGAACCATCTCGTCTCTTATTTCTTCTGAAACGGCAACGATTCTGTCAAAGTACCGAATCCACAGGTTGTCAAGAAAACAGTAGACTTTCAATTTCCAGTGCGATTTCAACCAGTTGTGGTTAGTTGTTACGGAAGGTATTTTCTTTTGAGATGCCAACAACCCATAGAGATTTGATTTATAGCCATGGCAGTGCACAATGTCAATGCGGTTGTTCTTTATAAACTCTTTGATTGAAAAAATGA
>JAOUJR010000344.1 GCA_029883145.1 Nitrospirota bacterium | reverse complement strand
GACCTTAATTCTATTGAACCCATGATTGCCAGACCACATAGCCCTGATAACGGTATACCCATAAAAGAACTCTCTGGTACAAAAATAGATCAGGTCTGTATAGGAAGTTGTACAAATTCATCGTACCAGATCATGAAGTCGGTTGCCTCATTATTGAGAAGCAATTCTGTTGCAAGGAACGTGAATCTTTTGATAAATCCGGGTTCAAAACAGGTATTTGAGATGCTCTCACGCGAGAGACTCATCACAGACATGATTTCAGCAGGTGCAAGGATACTTGAATGTTCGTGTGGTCCGTGTATCGGGATGGGTGGTTCACCCGGTACCGGACAGGTATCTATCAGATCATATAACAGAAACTTTAAAGGACGGAGCGGAAATAAAGATGCCTTTGTCTATCTCGCAAGCCCAGTCTCTTGTGCTGTATTTGCTCTCAAGGGTGAAATCACAGATCCCCGCGACTCAGGATTCAGTATTGAGAATCCTGATGAACCATCAACGTATCCTATAAACGACAATATGATCATTCCTCCGGTAAAAGATCCGAGTGATATTAAGATTATTAAAGGGCCAAATATAAAAGAAGTGCCATTAAAAGAGCCGCTCCCTGAAAAAATTGAGGCAGAAGTGCTTATAAAGCTCGAAGATAATATCACCACAGATGACATAATGCCTGCAGGCTCTTCGATATTACCATTACGGTCAAACATACCTGCATTATCAGAATTTGTATTTTCCAATCTTGATACTACATTCAGCAAACGTGCAAAGGAAGCAAAGTCAAAGGGTGGGGGAATTATCGTCGGAGGTGAGAATTATGGACAGGGATCATCAAGGGAACACGCAGCAATTGCACCGATGTACCTTGGACTGCATGCAGTAATTGCAAAGTCCTTCGCACGTATTCACAGGTCCAATTTGATAAACTTCGGGATCCTCCCGCTTTGTTTCTCAAAGTCTGAAGACCATGACAAAATCGAGAAGGGTGACAGACTCCTATTCAAAGATTTAGAAGAATCATTAACAGGAAATCAAACTTACACTGTATATAACCTGACAAAGAATTATTCTTTTGAGGTATTTTCAAATCTCAATGCCAGGGAAAAAGAAATCATTCTCAACGGCGGACTCCTGCCACACACGAAGAAACGCTTCCACGTTATTTGACAAGAAAACTATCGAACAGGTAAATTAAAAGACAATTTTGGGCCGCTAGCTCAGTTGGTAGAGCACCGCCCTTTTAAGGCGGGAGTCGTTGGTTCGAATCCAACGCGGCTCACCAGTACGTCCCCATCGTCTAGCCCGGCTTAGGACATCGCCCTTTCAAGGCGGTAACACGGGTTCAAATCCCGTTGGGGACGCCATAAAAATTTTTAATGAATACGGTCATCGTTCTCCTTGGACCCACTGGTGTAGGAAAGACTGGTGTCTCAATCCTGCTTGCCAAAGTACTCAATACAGAGATAATCAGTGCAGACTCCATGCAGATTTATAGATATATGGACATCGGAACTGCCAAGCCAACTCCTGGAGAAAGGGCTGAAGTCACCCATCACATGATTGATATCGTTGAGCCCTATGAGGCGTTCAGTACGGGGAAATATATTGAAGCGATAATGCCCATCATCGAAAGCATCCATAGAAAAGGAAAGATTCCCATTGTAGTTGGTGGCACCGGCCTATATATCAAGGCAATGACAAGGGGCATTTTCAGCGGTCCATCTGCTGACTGGACGTTGAGAAAAGAACTCTCTTCAATGGAAGAGGAAGAAAAAGGTTTTCTGTACAATTATTTAAAAGTGCTTGATCCCGCTACTGCGGAAAAAATAACACCAAATGATACTCGCAGGATTATAAGGGCATTAGAGGTTTGCATGAAAAGCAATACGTGCATGTCAGAAATGCAGAATAAATTCACCAAGCCACTCCCCTATGAATTTATAAAGATAGGTCTTCAAAGAGAAAGAAAAGAGCTTTACAGGATGATAGAAACCCGTGTTGATGAAATGATTGTTAGAGGCATTGTGCAGGAAGTGAAAAATATCCTTGAGATGAATCCTGACAGAACGCCTATGCAGGCAATCGGATACAAAGAAATCGCAATGTATTTTAATGGTGAGATTACCTTAGATGAAGCCATAAGGCTGATAAAGAGAGGAACAAAAAGATATGCGAAGAGACAATTCACATGGTTCAATAAAGAAGAAAGCATCCACTGGATAGATAGTACAGGTATTCATGATAATACCGTTATCCTCAGTCTTATCCTCGATGTCCTTTCTCACATCAAGTTGCATTAGGCTTGCAATATTAAAAAAAATACTTTAAGTTAAAATAAAAAGGAGAAGAATCATGACCACTACACCAAGGATACAAAACCTTCAGGATAACTATCTCAATATACTCCGGAAGGATAAGACTCCTGTAGTTGTCTACCTTACTAATGGAGTAAGGTTAAAGGGAATAATAAAAGGGTTTGATAGCTTTGTAATTCTATTAAAAGAAACTACCCATTGTCTTATTTACAAGCATGCCGTATCAACAATAGTACCTGAAAAGGACGTAAACATCAGATTTGAAGAGCAGCAATAACCTTAGAAATCCAATCCCTACTGTGGACATTATAATCGAATATAACGGAGGTGTAATTCTGATAAAGAGAAAGAATCCGCCTGAAGGATGGGCATTGCCC
>JAOUJR010000343.1 GCA_029883145.1 Nitrospirota bacterium | reverse complement strand
ACGAGATAAGACCAGCGCTCACCAAACATGTTCGTAATGATACATGCTGCTATACATCCTACTAACCCGAAGCCAAGACCCCTGTAAAAAGGCGTTTTTCCTATTTTAAAGAGTCTCCAGCCACTTCGGAATGCTAAGAAAAGAACGAACAATAGCAAGGTAAATCCAATAACTCCCTGTTCGCTTAACGTTTTCAGGTAAAAATTGTGCGTATCTGTGTAATGCACTCCCTCAGGCACTGAAAACTGGAAACCTCCGAATCCCACTCCAAAGACAGGGTTTTGTTCAAATAATTTCAGGGCATGATCCCATAAGTCCAGCCTCACCGCAGCAGAATGTTCAAGTTCACCAAAATCGGTTTGTGACTTTTCAATCCTGTCAATAACTGATAAGGGAAGAATCGCCTGCCAGGAGATGAGAATAACAAGAACAACAACGAGTAAGCTCCTTTTTTTAATGATTCCGAAGAAGGTCAGAACACCTAAAGCTGCCATGTATGCTCCCCTTGAATAGGAAAAGAAGAGAGGGTGAAGGCCAAACAGAATAGTCGCTAAATATAATAACTTTCTCCTTCTGTCATCGTCGAAAAGGAGAAGACCGAGAAATACTGAGAGATAATGAGCCATAAATGCACCGAAATGATTTGCTCCAAGGAGAACAACCCAGAAAGGGCCTGGGTACCTGCTCTCATAAGAAAATATCTCTCCACCGGTAAAGGCACGGTAACTTCTTACGGAAACAAATAACACTACTACGGACATAATGATAACGAGAATTTTCTGCTGGCGCTCATCTTTTATCGCATTTAACGCAAGAAAATACATGAATATCATCATTGCATAGTTTTTCCAGGGCTTAATCAGTGGATTATCGAACGTAACGGGGAAAGGGAGGGAAAAATTGATGCTGCCATTTATGAGGGCAAGATAACTTATTCCGATGAACGTAATGATCGCAAAAGAGTTAAATGTTTTTGTGACCCCGCTCTTATTGATAAAGATTCCTAAAAGGACAGCTAAAAACAAGAAATCGAGCATATCCTTTCCCATGGGGAAATCGTATAATTTATAATAAATATTCGGTTGGGGTAATAAAGCAACCATAAAATAAAGTCCCCACTCTGCCCTCTTGAAGATGGTCAGTATTATCGTTAGGATTCCACCGAAGTAAAGTACTGATGAGAATGCCTGTCTAAGAAAATGTATCAGAGAAGTCAGCATAAGCTTTCTTTATTTCGAACTGAATAATTTACTGAACTTTCACTCAAAATATTTTTAATATAAACATCAAAACCACTGTAAAACATCATGCTGTTTTTAATTTATATATCTTCTTTATTTTTTCAACAATTTCGTGCTCTCTATATAAAACACCTATACCAATGATCAAACATCCGACAGCAATTTTTATCATAAGGTTCATCCAAACAGGTGAGATTTCAAGCTGTTTTACAACGAAAAACATTATACCTGACAGGATGAGATAATAGAGAACAGTTTTTATGTCAACTCTCACCACTATATATCTGTAGGATAGAGATATGCTCAGGATACTTCCTATAATACAGGTTACGAGGGCTGAAACAGCAGCACCCATAACTCCATACTTTGGCAACAGAATAAGGTTCATCGTGATATTTACTATAACAGCCAGCACCATAATGAAAAGCATTGTCATCGTTTTCTTTTTTAAGTATAACCCCGCATTAAAAATGCTATTCAATCCTAAAAAAAGTGACCCAATAAGGATAAGCGGGGAAAACGTTGCAGCAGCAGCATATTTTTCTGAGGCGAGAGTAATGAAGAGATCTTTAGAAACAGCAAGATATCCGAAGCATATGGGAATAACGGCAATGAGTAAGTAGTACATGCATCTCTGGAGGAATTCCTCGGTCTTTTTTCTGCCTTCTTTTCCATAAATTTCAACATAGATCGGAACAATAGTGTAAGATAATGCGAACATGATTATATTCGCAACATACATAGCTAAATTGTATCCCACTGAATATAACCCAAGTGTAGCTTCTCCATAGTAGGCAACAATCAAATATCTATCAGCATATGACAACAGTAAAAAAGACAACTCTGAAAAGAGCAATGGCAAGCCGAATTTTATCAACGTTACAGTAAGATTCCGAGACGTCTTCTCAAGAGTTATTTTATAGTTTGTAAAAAACCAGTAAAAGAGGACTATTGAAGCAGCGAATTCCGCAATAATAACACCAATAAAAAATCCATACAGTTCATGAATAACATAGAGTAATAAGAACAGGGATAACCCTATAGAGATTATTTTCTCAAAAAGACCGATTATGTTCAGAAAGATAGTCCTGTCATTGACCCTTAAGAAATTATACACAATAATGTTCAGGGGACGAATAAATAAATAGATACCCATGATCGTAAAACAGATGATATATTTCTTATCAATGTGCAGAAACTGATTGATAACCGGAAATAGTGCTACGTACAACAGGACTGTCAGGAATGCCAGGACGACGCCTCGCACCAGAACTGTCGAGGAGAATACGGTGAGATGTTCAGGAATTTTACTGTATTCTTTGTAAAACCTGATGATACCTTCTGACAACCCAGCCTTGGCAACTGCTACAGATATTAACATCGTAGTGGTTACTAACCCCAGGATTCCATATTGTTCCTTTGTTAATATTCTTGTCAGTATCGGAAACGTTATTAAACCCAAAAGGACTGATAGAATA
>JAOUJR010000342.1 GCA_029883145.1 Nitrospirota bacterium | reverse complement strand
AAGTGACGATATAAACTGAAAATTGTTGACTTATTTGTGGGGTCATAGGGAAATAGTGTATATTTCTATTAGTTAAATTGGTTTGAAGGGGCATAAGATGAAAACAGGGTTTTATCAATTTGCGCCTGTCTTTGGCAACAAAGAAGAAAACCTGAAAAAGGTCCTGTCTGCAGTAAAAGATGTTGATTTAGACCTTCTCGTTTTGCCAGAGTTTTTTGCAACAGGATATCAGTTTGTCTCAAAAGATGAGGTGGCAGAGCTCTCGGAGCAGATACCAGAGGGCTACACAACGAAACTCCTTTCAGAACTATCTCGTCAGAAAGGCTTTTATATTATCGCCGGTCTTCCGGAAAAATACGAGGATAGTTTTTTTAACAGCGCTGTTCTTACAGGTCCGGATGGATTCATAGGTGTTTATCATAAAACTCACCTCTTTTTTGAAGAAAAGCTTTTCTTCAGTCCTGGTGACACAGGATTTAAGGTCTGGGATACTGAGACGGGCCGCATAGGTATTATGATATGTTTTGACTGGTTCTTCCCTGAATCAATGAGAGCCCTTGCTCTTATGGGAGCAGACATAGTTGCACACCCTGCAAATCTTGTACTGCCTTATTGCCCCCAAGCCATGCCGGTAAGGTGTCTTGAAAACAGGGTGTACGCAATAACTGCAAACAGGACTGGAGAGGAAAACAGAAAAAAAGGACAATCTCTCAAGTTTATAGGTCAAAGCCTGATTGCTTCACCAGAAGGAAAGGTCCTTGTCAGAGCACCAGAGGATGAAGAGGTTTTACTGATTGCAGACATTGAACCTGAACTGGCAAGAAACAAATCAATTACGTCTCTCAATAATATTTTTGATGACAGAAGACCTGAGATGTATTCTAATATCACCTTTAAAAAATCTTAATATTTTTCATCCTTGGAAAGGAGACAAGTGGTGAAACCTTTTACAACCATCGCTTTTGTCGTGTTCTCGCTGATTGCCTTTATGCATCTTCTCAGGCTTTTCTTTAGCTGGGAGGTCACTGTAAATGGCATGATTGTTCCCCTATGGGTAAGTGTACTTGGCTTTGTTATTGCAGCAGGACTTGCGTTTATGCTTTGGCGGGAAGCACACAAGTAAGGGGTATAGAGAGGACAAAAAAGGGAAGGGCTCCTTCATACTCAATCCTCAATGGTCTTGTCAGTGTACGATAGATATCTTAACCTCAACAGTTTGAAGATCTGACCCTTCCTGTGTGTGTGACCCCCTGTGAGTGTGTATAGACCCCCACTGAGTACTCACAGAAGTCCACAAAAGCATCAGTTTTCGATGTCTATTCATTTCCCATTCTACTTAACAGAACTCAGAAGATTAGTGGCGTGACTTTCCATTTGAATGACTCATAGCAAGAAGCTGGCGGTATATTGAATTTGATAAGAAATAAGCGAAGCCGTTTAACTGCGTTACCTACTAAGACACAGTTTCATAAATCATAAACTAATCGAGATTTATTTGAGAAATACGCACTAATCAAGCTTGTTGAAGCAAATGCAAACTATTTTTTCTTTTTAATTGTTGATATTACTTCTTACACTCCAAATCAGCCTTAATGAGGTTTTGGGGGGAAAACATTAATGTTTTCAAAGATTTAGTAAACCCTTCTAATCCAGGGAAAAGAGTCGCTTTATTAATGTTCATTCGATGCAGATGTAGAAGTATGTCTCTCCTATGTTTCGGTTCACATTTAATAATATATTTAAAAAGTTTGCGTTTATCTCTCTTAGGTAAAACTGCGGCCAAATTTTCTTCGAATGTTTTTGTTATGTCCCCTGGACAAAGAAAATTTCCCTGCTGAATAACTAATCGCTCATGAAGTCTGAAGGGGTTCACAAGATAAACAAAAGCATAAGGTTTTCTACACTTGAATACTTCTTTCCATGCCTTGCACGTTACATGTTCATCTTTTTCTAATATCTTCACTATATGAGGGTTCCTCTTTTGTAGTTGCTTTTTTATTGATCTTTGTTCCAATGCCCATACTGCACAAGCCTTCCCTGGCGTTGCGTCTGATAATGCAAAAAATAATGCTACATAAAAGGAATATGTCCAATCCAGCAGGCGTGTTGGTGCTCCATAATGCCTCATTAAAGCTAACCACTCTAAAATGTTATCTTCCTCTGGAGTCTGTATGTCGTAGTGATGACATTGTCGCTTGAATTTTCGTATCAGGCCACTTTCAATGTCATAAATAGATATAGCTTTTGATCCTTCCTCTACTTTTAACCCTTTCTGTAAAAGTGTCCTAAGTTCGCTTATATTCTTCTTCTCATTAAGGTTAATTCCTTTGATATCCGCTATGTCCCGCTCAAGGGTTGTCAAAAGAGGATAGTCACTATCTGTTACCCCTTTAAATATCCATTCAATTTCCTGACCTTCCTTTTTAAAACTGCTTTTATGATTTATTTTCTCGAATTCGATAAGTTTATCCCAAGTATTAGCATGTTCTTCTGTATAATTTTTATCCTTGACTAGTTTCATTTTATAGCTTTTGCCACCACCAAAGTTTATATATAGCAATCATCTTATTGATCCTCATTCTAAAAATCCATATGACTAATAATAATTTACGATTGTAACATGCACATTATATCTGATTCAATTCATGCGGACTTCAGTCAACTATATACACTCCTCCTGAAAACAAGTTCTATGCGACAACATTGCAAAGATGACTCTCACAAGCTTAT
>JAOUJR010000034.1 GCA_029883145.1 Nitrospirota bacterium | reverse complement strand
GAGTTCATTTATTCATTGAAGGGAGAGTTCAGGGGGTCTTTTTCAGGGCATTTACCAGGGATGTTGCTTATAAGCTTGGCCTGAACGGCTGGGTGAGAAATCTCTATGATGGCAGAGTTGAGGCTGTATTCGAAGGTAAAAAGGATACTATAGAGCAGGCTATTAAAAAATGTTCCACTGGTCCACCTGGTTCACTGGTTACGGATATCGAAGTAAAATGGGAAACATTCATTGGTGATCTTAAAGGATTTGTTGTAAAATATTAATTCTCTATGCGCTTTTTAATGAAGGTCATTTCTTTTAAATGTTAAAAGAACTCTGGATTAAGAATCTTGCGATCATTGATGATCTGAGGGTCAGATTTGATGCAGGACTCAATGTGCTCACCGGTGAGACAGGCGCAGGAAAGACTATAATCATTGATGCCCTGAGCCTCGCACTTGGGAGCAGGGCACAATCAGACCTGGTGAGAGCAGGAGAAAAGGAGGCAGTTGTTCAGGCCTATTTTGAAGTAAAGAGAGACAGCAACCTTCCTGACATTGGCATTGATGTATCTCACGAACTTATACTGAGGAGATCAATTTCTCTTATGGGGAAGAGCAGGGCGTATATAAATGACACGATGGCAAACATCCAGAGCCTTTCCGAGATTGGTAAATCTCTTATAGATATTCACGGTCAGCACGAACACCAGAGCCTTATGTCTGTGGATACACATAGACTCCTTCTCGACGCATATGGCAGACATCACGATGACATAGGAACAGTGGAATCCCTTTATCATGAAGTACAGGCACTGAAAAAAGAAAGTGATGAGTTAACACAAAAGGTAAAGGAAAGGGCGCACAGGCTTGACCTTCTCAGGTTTCAGATTCATGAAATAGACGCAGCCTCTCTGAGACAAGACGAGAAAGAGGGGTTGATTGAAGAGAAGAAAATCCTCTCGAATCTGAGCAGATTAAATGAATTAACAGAGGCAGCCTATTCAACACTCTATGACTCTGAAGGCTCATGTATGGAAAAGTTTTCATCTGTAGCCTCAAAAGTAAGAGAGATGGCATCTATAGACCAGAACATATCGAATACGTTGAATGTGCTTGAGTCAGCCCTTCCGCTCATTGAAGATGCGGTAATCTCCTTAAGAGGATGCAAAGATAAATATAACATTGAACCTGAAAAGCTCACCGAAATCGAAGAAAGGCTTGAATTAATCAAGAGGCTTGAGAGGAAGTACGGCGAGGGGATAGATACAATCCTCAGCTACAGGGTTGAAGCAGAAAAAGAACTCAAGGGACTCGAACTTTCAGACGAAAGACTTGACTCGATAGAGGCTGAACGTAACGTAAAAGAAGAGATGCTCCTCAATGCGGCACTTTCCCTCTCAGAAAAAAGAAAAAAGATAGCGAAAAGAATAGAAGGACTCGTTGAAAATGAACTCAGGGAACTCGCATTTGGTAATGCCGAGTTCAGGATAGATATAAGCAAGGAAGCTCTCACATCCCACGGGTTTGATAGAGTGGAGTTTATGTTTTCAGCAAACCCTGGAGAGCCTCATAAGCCACTTGTAAAAATCGCTTCAGGTGGGGAGCTTTCGAGGGTTATGCTTGCTTTGAAGGGTATCCTTGCCGATGTTGACAATATACCCATTCTTATATTTGATGAAGTGGATGCAGGTATCGGAGGTAAAACTGCTGAAAGTGTTGGCAAGAAACTCAAGACAATATCAAATAAACACCAGGTTCTCTGTACCACTCATCTTCCACAGATCGCCTCTCTTGGGGATTTTCATATTAAAATAGAGAAGAGGCAGAAGGATGGAAGGGTATGTGTTGAAGTGAAAGAACTATCAGGCAAGGAAAGACAAAATGAGATCGCACGGATGCTGAGCGGGAGAATAACAGAGGTGTCGCTTAAACACGCGCGTGAATTACTCGGGAGTACTAAGTTAGAATAATGAAGACATTGTTCAAAAATTTATTTAACTTGATGAGCTTATTGAAAATATTTTTATTTGTTATATCCACTAAAATATTCAAAAACCATTAGTTTGAGGTACATTAAGGTATCAATAAATAAATTTTTTCACAACATCTTCATTATATTATTTGTGGTGTTACTAAGGTAAATGAAAGGTATAATTGTCATAGACAGGGAGATGTGTAAGGGCTGCACTTATTGTGTTGATGCATGCCTGTTAGGCGTCATCGTTATTGAAAACGTATTCAATGGAAAAGGCTATTTCCCTGCACATCCTGAACATCTTGATAAGTGTACAGGGTGTGCGATGTGTGCGCAGATGTGCCCTGAAATCGCAATAGAAGTTTACAGAGAAGAAAAAAAGTGAAAAAGAAATATGCAATAGGTATGGACCTCGGTGGCACAAACCTCAGGGTGGCGTTAGTCTCGAGAGATGGAGATGTGGTTAAAAAGATAAAAGAACCAACATCCGAAGAGATACTTGATTCAATCCTTAGTTCAGTAAGCAGTCTGTTCTCTGATGAGATTGCAGGGATTGGTCTTGGTATCGCAGGCCTTATTGACAGAGAAGGCGGTAATGTATTAATCTCACCGAATCTCCCTGCGATAAAAGGGCTTCACCTTATAAGTGAAATAAAAGAGAGATTCAGTGTACCGGTATTCATTGAGAATGATGCAAATGCTGCAGCATTTGGAGAAAACTGGGTTGGTGCAGGAAAAGAGTTCCCGAGCTTTTTTCTTTTTACTCTTGGCACAGGCATAGGAGGCGGTATAATACAGGACAAAAAACTACTCAATGTTGCAGCTGAGGTTGGTCACATGACCATCAATGCGAATGGGAACAGGTGCCACTGTGGTAATTTCGGTTGTCTCGAGTCGTATGCATCTGCAAATGCAATACTATTAAAGGTAGTAGCTGCTCTTGAAGAAGGTAGAGAAAGTTCGTTAACCGAAATCTGCAACGGGAACTTTTACAAAATTACATCCGAGTATGTTTACAGAGCAGCACTTGATGGTGATATTCTCTCCAGAGAGATACTGAGAGATGCAGGGAAATATCTTGGCATTGGGGTAGCGAATGTCATCAACCTGATGAGCCCTGATGCAGTTATCTTTACAGGTGGCCTCACAGGGGCTTGGGATATCTATATTCAGGAGGCAATAAAAGAGGCATCAAAAAGGGCATTTAAGGAACTTTTTGATAAAGTAAAAATTGTTCCTTCTTTGCTCGGGGATGACGCAGGAATTATTGGATCAGCAGGGCTTGTTTTCCATAATAATTCTTTTAGAGGTGGTATCTGAATGAAAAAAGACAGAAAAAGACAGATATGGGAATATGCAAAAGCGATTATCACCGCACTGCTTCTCGCACTCCTGATAAGAGCGTATATAGTTCAGGCATTTAAAATTCCTTCCGGGTCTATGGTTCCCACACTTCTTGTAGGTGACCATTTGCTCGTCAATAAATTCATATATGGGACCAAGGTTCCTTTTTCTGATAATCGGATTTTAGTGTTAAGAAAACCTCAGAGAGGGGATATAATAGTTTTTAAATATCCCGAAGATCCCAAAAGAGATTTTATAAAAAGGGTCATAGGTACCGAAGGTGATATATTAGAGGAGAGGGACAAAATAGTGTATGTGAACGGACATGTTGTTGAAGAACCGTATATATTCCACGCAGATAAAATGATAAGGCCCAAGGGAAATGATCCAAGAGACAATTTTGGGCCATTGCAGGTACCGAAAGATAAGGTCTTTGTCATGGGAGATAATCGCGACCAGAGTTACGATAGCAGATACTGGGGCTTCGTTGATATACATGAGATAAGGGGGAAGGCGCTTATTATCTATTGGTCCTGGGACATCAGCAAATGGCTCAGGTTTAACAGGATAGGGAGGTTGATAAATTGAAAAAGGCAATTTTTTGGTTTGCAATCCTTGCACTTCTTGTATATTCGGGGTTTCAATTCGGTATGCCATACTACCGTTATACCGCTTTTAAATCTGATGCAAAAGAGATTGCAAGGACCAGTCTCGGGGAAACTGACAAGACAAGGGCACAAATTTTTCAGAGGGCCCAGGAATTTAACATTCCTATCGAGGAGAAAGACTTAGTGGTGACAAAAACAGATAAAATGGTACGGGTGCAAACATCATGGACAGAGACAGTTGACCTGCTCGGACTCTACCATCGCACATTACATTTTACATTAAACATTAAGGAGTGATTTGTTTACCGGAATTATTGTAGAAATGGGTGAAGTCGCTGCAGTGGAAAGGAGGACAGGTATCCTCCACCTTTCTCTCAGGGCAAAAGAGATTATAAAGGACGTGAGAATAGGTGACAGTATTTCCATCAATGGTGTATGTCTTACCGCAGTAGATGTAAAGAATGATACTTTGAAATTTGACCTTTCTGATGAGACCCTGCGTTCTACAAATCTGGGTCAGTTGAGAACTGGCAACCGTGTAAACCTTGAGCCTTCTTTACGGCCTGACTCAAAACTGGGAGGCCATTTTGTCCTGGGGCATGTGGATGGCATAGGCAGAATTAAGTCAAAAATAGATATGGGAGATGCCTTTAAGGTTGAGATAGAGGCGTCTGGGGAAATCATTCATCTTCTCGTTGAGAAAGGGTCAGTTGCTTTAGATGGAATAAGCCTTACTGTTGTTGATATACTAAAAGATAGCTTTACCGTGGTGATTATTCCACACACAGCAAAAAATACAACGATAGGACTTAAAGGTCCTGGTGAAACCGTGAATATTGAGATAGATATTATTGGAAAGTATGTTGCACGATTTTTAAATAAAGAAAAAAACAAAGACTCGAAATTGATGAAGACCCTGACTGAAGAGGGGTTTATTAAGAAGTAAAAAGTAGGGAGTAAGCAGTAAGCTCTATGAACGGAGTTATAAGAAAGGAGGTTTTTAGTTATCAGTTTTTAGTCTCATAACTCACAACTGATAACGAACAACTCACATATGGAGAAGTATAGATTTGATATAATTGATGAAGCCCTGGACGATATCACTAAAGGTAAAATGGTGATCCTTGTTGATGATGAGGACAGAGAAAATGAGGGTGACCTTTGTATGGCGGCGGAGAAGATAACACCGGAGGCGATCAATTTTATGTCGAAGTATGGAAGGGGACTTATCTGTCTTTCACTCACGCCAGAGCGTGTGGAAGATCTGAATCTCCCGATGATGACCGATGAGAACACCTCGTTATTTGGTACTGCCTTTACTGTCTCGATAGAGGCAAAAAAAGGAGTTACTACAGGAATATCAGCAGCAGACAGAGCAAGAACAATACTGACTGCGATTGATCCTAAGACAAAACCGGAAGACCTTGCAAAGCCCGGTCATGTATTCCCTCTAAAAGCGAAACCGGGAGGTGTGCTTCAAAGGGCAGGCCAGACAGAAGGCTCTGTTGATTTATCAAGACTTGCAGGATTTTATCCTGCAGGGGTTATCTGTGAAATAATGAATGACGATGGCACAATGGCAAGGGTTCCTGAACTCATGGAGGTTGCAAAAAAACATAATTTAAAGATAGTCACGATAAAGGACCTTATCAGATACAGGATGAGGACAGAGTCATTTGTAAAAAGGTATGCAACGGTAAAACTTCCTACCGAGTATGGCGGTGAGTTTACTGCCATTGCCTTCACCAACGAGGTAGATAGCAATATCCATATTGCCCTGGTGAAGGGTGAAATCAAGCCAGAGGATGATGTATTGGTCAGAGTACATTCCCAGTGTTTTACCGGAGATGTGTTTGGTTCAAAGAGATGCGACTGCGGAGAGCAGCTCCATAGAGCAATGGAGAAGGTGGGGAAAGAAGGCAAGGGGGTTGTCCTCTACATGAGGCAGGAAGGCAGGGGCATAGGTTTGATCAATAAACTGAAGGCATACGAGCTTCAGGATAAAGGTCTCGACACTGTTGAAGCAAATATCAAGCTCGGTTTCAAGCCTGACCTCAGAGACTATGGCATAGGAGCACAGATACTGGTGAACCTCGGAGTGAGAAAGATGAGACTCATGACAAACAATCCCAAAAAGATTGTAGGACTCGAGGGGTATGGTCTTAAGGTAGTGGAAAGAGTTCCTATAGAGGTAAAGCCACATGAAAGAAATATCACCTATCTTGAGACCAAGAAGAAGAAACTCGGGCATATATTGAATAATGTATAAAGGTATTATCTCTTTGAATTATTTGCGTTAAGAATGGAGGGTTTTATGAAAATTATCGAGGGTGAGCTTCAGGCCAAAGGGTTAAGGTTTGGTATAGTGGTGAGCAGGTTTAACGATTTCATTACGAGCAAATTGCTCGACGGTGCCCTTGACGCGATATTAAGACACGGCGCTCGTGAAGAAGATATAAATATTATTAGAGTTCCAGGTTCGTTTGAGATCCCGATGATTGCCAGAAAAATGGCATTGAAGGGGACATATAATGCAATAATATGTCTCGGGACAGTCATTAGGGGTGCAACGCCGCATTTTGAGTATATTGCCGCAGAGGTGTCAAAAGGTATTGCATCAGCATCTATGGAGACAGGAGTACCTATAGCATTTGGCATCATCACGTCAGATACCATAGAGCAGGCTGTCGAAAGAGCTGGTACGAAGAGTGGCAATAAAGGATGGGATGCAGCGATTACCGCTATCGAAATGGCACAACTCCTCAAGAAGTTATGAGGTACGAGCACCGAGCAACGAGTAACGAGCAAAATAAAAACGTCAAACTCATAACTTATAACTCTGAACTCAGAATTAAACTCATTGCTCCTGCCTTGGTGGGCTCATTGCTCATTGCTGCTGTATGAAGCGTCGCAAAGCAAGAGAATATGCTCTGCAGATCCTGTTCCAGATTGATTTCAAAGGAGAGACATTAAATAGCAGAGACCTCGACGCATTCTGGTATGACAAAAAAGAGAATACGGAAGTAAAGAAGTTTGCAGGTGAGCTTGTGAGAGGCACTATGAATAAGCTTAACGAGATAGATTCAATGATTGGAAAGGCTGCAGAAAACTGGGTATTAAAAAGGATGTCTGCAGTTGATAGGAATATATTAAGATTCGCTGCTTACGAGATTCTCTACAGGACAGATATCCCATCTGCAGTGACAATAAATGAAGCAATAGAGATCGCAAAAAAATTCTCTTCAGCAGAATCGGCTCCTTTTATAAATGGTGTTCTCGATCGTCTTGCAAAAGATGCGGGGAAGTCCTGATGCGCTATGCAGTGCTTTCAGACGTTCACTCAAACCAGGATGCCCTCGAGGCTGTACTCAATAATATAGATGAAAGGAAGATAAAGGATATAGTATTTCTTGGAGACGCAGTCGGATACGGTCCTGATCCGAACGAATGCGTAGAGCTTCTTACAGAGAGGTGTAAGATTCTTCTTGCAGGTAATCATGACTGGGGAGTAATCGGGCTCACCGATATCTTATACTTTAATGCATATGCAAGGGCTGCAATTCTGTGGACAAAGAGTGTGCTCACAGAAAAAAATAGTAAATCACTAAAATTATTCCCTGTGAAAAAAGATATGAAGAAGGGGGATATTCTCCTTGTGCATTCAACTCCAAAGGAGACGGAAGCATGGCATTATCTCACCACACTCTGGGATGCAGAAATAAATTTCAATTATTTTGAAAATAAATTCTGTTTCCTCGGGCATAGCCATCAACCGTTTATTATAGAGAGGCTTCCGTCAGGAGAACTCGTCACCTATAAAGAGTCAGCCTCAATACTGAAGAACGGACGGTATATAGTAAATGCAGGGAGTGTCGGTCAGCCGCGTGATGGCAACCCAAAGGCAAGCTATGCAATTATAGATGATGAGCATATTGAGATAGTACGAGTTCCTTATGATGTTGAGGCTGTACAAAATAAGATGAAAAGAGAAGGTCTGCCACCTTTACTTATAGAAAGACTTTCAGTGGGGAGATAGCACTACCTTTACGTATGATAAGTCAACCCGCCTGTTTTAACTTCACCGATATGGTATAATTTTTTAATTGGATAAATTTTGAGGAGGATTTCTTCTGGTTAATAACCCAAAGCTCTATTTAATTCTTGCGTTGCATAATCATCAGCCTGTAGGAAATTTCGATCATGTATTGGAAGAATCTTACGGAAAGGCATACCTGCCTCTTCTCAAAACTCTTCACCGGTATCCCTCATTAAAGTTTGTCCTTCATTACTCAGGTAACCTTCTGTCATGGCTTGAAAAACGACATCCGGAAGCCTTTGAAATGATCCGTGCACTTGTTCGTGCAGAGAGAGTAGAGATACTCTCTGGTGGGTTTTATGAACCAATACTCTCTGCTATCCCGGAGCATGACAGAGTGCCACAGATAAAGGAACTTTCAGGATATATCAAAAAACATCTCGGCTATTCTTCAAAGGGAATGTGGCTGGCAGAGCGGGTATGGGAACCACACATGCCAAAGGATATCTCCACTGCAGGCATTGAATATTTGCCGGTTGATGATTACCATTTCAAGCTCTCAGGCCTCGAAGAGGGTGACCTTTTAGGATATTATGTGACTGAAGAAGAGGGGTACATGCTGAATGTGTTTCCCGGAAGCGAGAAACTAAGATATTACTTACCATTCAAGAGCATTGATGTAATTCTCTCATACTTTAGGGAGATATATATGAGGGGCGGAAATCCACTGCTCACTATGGCAGATGACGGAGAAAAGTTTGGTGTGTGGCCTGAAACCTATAAACATTGCTATGAGGATGGGTGGCTTGAGAGGTTCTTTGATGCACTTGTAGAAAATTCTGACTGGATAGAGACGACAACGTTTAGTGAATATTACTCGAAATTTCAACCAATAGGAAGGGTATATCTTCCCACCGCATCATACAGGGAGATGGGTGAGTGGGTACTCCCTCCTGAACATGCACTGGATTATGAGTATGTATTAAATGAGATGCAAAGGTTAGTTGGAGACAAGGCAAAGAGCCTTTTGAGAGGAGGGATGTGGCGCTCCTTTTTTGTAAAATACCCGGAGTCAAATCACATTCAGAAAAGAATGTTCCGGATAAGCGAAAAGGTACAGAACGCAATACAAAAGTTCAAAGTTCAAAAATTGAAGGGGACTCACGACTCACGACTCATGACTCACGATTTATTGCATGAGCTATGGAAGGGGCAATGTAATGATGCATACTGGCACGGCATCTTTGGAGGACTATACCTGCCACATCTGAGGTCATCTCTGTACCGGCATCTTCTGAGAGCAGAGTATATAGCCGATGGCATACTTCATGAAAAATTAACTATAGACCAGTCTGATTTTGATTGTGACGGGTTTAAAGATATCACTGTCAGTACAAGGGATATCACATTTACCGTAACAGAGCAAGGTGGCAGTATGACAGAGCTGTCTTTAAAAAAGGAAGGTATTAATATATTTGATATCCTTACAAGAAGGCCTGAGGCTTACCATTCAAAGATAACACAGGCATCAGCAGCTCATTCAGGTGAGACAAAAACTATTCACGAACATTTCAATGTAAAAGAAACAGATATTGCTGATTATATGGTGTATGACAACTATAGAAGGACTTCGCTTCTTGACCATTTTCTGCCACTTGATACAGATGTTGATGATCTGATGCGTTCAGAGTATGAAGAACTCGGCGACTTCATCGAAAATATTTACTCATTGAAGAACCTTAAAAAGGGAAATGTAAATACGATTATTCTTTCAAGAGACGGCATGGTAAGTGGCAATTCCCTTAAAGTCGAAAAGACATTGAGGCTTATTGACCCCTTGAAACTGTGTGTTGATTATCAGATTAATGGAATGTTTTCAGAACTGTTTTCTGTGGAGTTTAATATCTCTTTTTTCGGATCTCCATACCCCTCAATTAATGTGAATGATAAAAAATTTCCAATAAGAGACAAAAGAACTCACAAAGGGATTAAAGAGTTTTCTATTAAAGATGAGTTTTTAAATCTCAGGGTTGGGTATAATTTTGACGAAGAGATAGATCTCTGGTACTATCCTGTCGAGACTATATCCCTGTCAGAAAAGGGTGTGGAGAGAATTTATCAAGGGACGGCATTTCTCTTTGTGAAAAAATGTGATTTTAGTGATGAGAAAAGGTTAGGGTTTACTGTAGAATTTTCCCGTAACTCGTAGAGTCAGCAGAATATAGGTGAAAGGAGACGATATGAGGCAGAAAATAGAAATGAGAAATCAGGACTCAGAAATGAAGAGTCAAAGTACAGAGGTCAAACGGAGGAAGATTAAGGTTTTATTTTATTTTTCATTTCTTATTTCCAATTTCTTTCTTCTTACTTTTCTTTTCGGTTTATATGCTGATGAGGCACCACTTCACAAAATGCGTGATGAAGCAACTTCATATTTCAAACCCATGACAGGGAAAATTATAATGGTTGAAGGCAAAAAAGTTGTTTTTAATCTCGGTACAAAGGACTCTGTGAAGACCGGCATGCGGTTCACTATACTGAGAGAAGGGATTCCCTTTATACATCCCGTGACAAAAGAGCCGTTAGGAAAATTAGAGTCCTCCATCGGGAGGCTTGAGGTAAAAGAAGCAGGCCTTGACCGGTCAACAGGGTATATTATTACAGGTGATGCAAAAGAAGGAGATAAAATAAGAATATCAGAGTCGAAAGTGAGCATGCTCTTCTGCCAGTCAAAAGATATTGACTGGTATTTAGCTGACTCACATTACAGAGTGCTCAAGGAAACAGGAAGATTTCATTTGATTGATACAGCTATCGAGACAGATAACTCATCAAAGGTTATTGAAGAGGCAAAAAGACTGAAAGCAGAAGTCGCCCTTCTTATAACCGCAAAGGCAGGAGAATCAGGAACCCTTCTCACACAAAGGCTTTTCTGGGTTAATGACGGCTTGAAGTTTTCCGAGACGGATGCAAAGATCGATG
>JAOUJR010000341.1 GCA_029883145.1 Nitrospirota bacterium | reverse complement strand
CTCGGTGTTTATAAGCAGGTGTTAGAAATGTTTCTTTCAAAGGTTATTAATAATATATAATATATATAAAATAGTTTCTAATTTGCACCGGGTTTCGTCTACGCTAAACAGGGATATATCAAAGGGATTAATTACAAAGATGATACATGAAAAAGCATTGGCAAGTCTCGAATTCACACTGCGATGGCAAAGCGAATATGTATCTCACAGAGACTGCTTTTTTGCAAGGGAAGTAAACTTTAACCGGGATATCTTGCCGCAGAAGATTACCGATTTACTTATGGGCAAAAAAGGGGGAGATAGTATAGAAATCCCGAATATCATACAAGAAATTGTATCACCCTATGACCAGGATTATGAGTTTTCTATCGAACAAAGACAATTTGACCGTTTGTATGCTGCTCCAGTGAAGACAGAGCCACGCTTTGGGAGATTTTACCCAAAAGGTCTACTAAAAGCGCTTCCAGGCATCTTTAAAGGGAACATGGAACCATTTAGATGTGCTGGTATATCAGACACGGCTATCACCGTGGACTTTAATCATCCACTCTCGCAGAAGAATGGTAACCTTACCATGTGTATCAAGGATGTGCGGAGAAATAGTGGAGAACTTGGCGGTTACTGTGCAGATTGGTTTGAAATTATAACATCCGGCCCTGGTATGCAGACTCGTTGCCGTGGAAATCCAACAGATTTCTTTTCAGATGAACCTTTCACGAGAACCAACGAAGATGAAGATCCCATGTTTTATACAAAACCTCGCCTTGTTACCCATATTGATGATAAGGCGGTATCTATAATTAGTGGCATATATGGTGAGATATTGAAAAAAGGAGCAAAGGTTCTTGATCTGATGAGCAGTTGGAGATCCCATGTCCCCCAGAACTTGAAACTTGATTCACTCATCGGGCTTGGTCTCAATCGGGAGGAGATGTTACAGAACCCCCAACTCACCGGTCATGTAATACATGATCTGAATAGAGACCCTCTGCTGCCTTTCAGTGATAATGTATTCGATGCTGTCATTTGCACTGTCTCCGTGGAATATCTGATACACCCATTTGAAGTTTTCAGGGAAATTGCACGAATTCTAAAATCGGACGGATATTTTGTTATTAACTTCTCAAACCGGTGGTTTCCGCCAAAGGTTGTAAAGATTTGGACAGAACTCCATGATTTTGAACGAATGGGACTTGTACTTGAATATTTTTTGCAGACAGGGTTATATGAGAATCTTAACACGTTTTCTATGAGAGGACTTCCGAGGAATGAGGATGATAGATATTATCCGGAAATGCCTTCCGCGGATCCGGTATATGCGGTGTGGGGACAGAAAAGGTGAGTTCTATCAATCAGGATACTTTTCAAAAAGTCATTATGAAAAAACATGAATACAAAATACAATCTTCCTCCAACATTTCAAATCACGTTTGAGAAATCTGACAGGCATACCTATCTGCTCAGCGCTTCTCAGATTATAGCCATGCCAGTTGAAAAAGCCTTCTCTTTTTTTGAAAAACCAGAAAATCTCTTTGAGATTACCCCCGACTGGCTGGACTTCAGTTTTGACCATAAAGGTGGACAAAGCAAAACGTATGAGGGAGCGGAGTTTGACTATACAATCAGATGGCTTTCAACAAAAATAAAATGGCACACAAAAATTGCAGAATACCATCCACCAGAGATGTTCACTGATGTTCAGGTCAGAGGACCATATACCCTATGGAGACATCTTCACACATTCTCATCGGTTCCTGAAGGTACGCTTATGAAAGATTTTGTATCATACCGCATTCCTTTTGGTATTATAGGGGACATCTTTCACAGGGTTATGGTCAGAAGTCATCTCCAGAATATCTTCTCATATAGGGCGGTCCGGATTGCTGAATGGGCTGATGGAACCTTTAAGAGCAAACTCACCACTCGTAATTCCTCCTTGATATAATAGAGCTATGAAAGTAGTCATTTGTGGCGGCGGCGGTTTTATCGGACAACATCTTGCACATCACCTTCTCGACAAAGGACATGAGGTCTCTATCCTTGACAGGAATCAATCCAGGATGTCTTCTTATGATCAGAACAATATCCATGATTAACAGAATCATGAGACATACGCATATCACTAATTTAGGTAGGCATTGATGCTCGTATTCGAAGCAATAGTATCAGGATTAGTAGCGGGAATATTGATGGGCCTTATATCTCACGCAGGCTTTAAAGCTGGGATATTCAAATCAAGCCTTTTCATTATTGACGGCACTTTTGTTCAAAAAATGCTGAGACTAAAACAAGAAGCTAACAAAGCCCTGCTTCTGGGAATTCCCGTACACCTCTTTACAAGTATGTCCTTTAGTATTGGATATGTAGTGCCTGCAAGTCTTTTTAAACTCGCCCTGCTCAATGGATGGCTAATTACTTTCTATGTTTTTATACTCTGGCTCTCTATGCTCTTTGTGGCACTTCCTACAGCAGGGCAAGGGTTCCTCGGAAGAAAATTAGGATCACACACGTGGTTAGAACAGCTGGCTCTTCATGTGATTTTCGGTTTAGGATTTTGGGGAACTTTATATGTTTTACAGCAATAAAAAGTAGCTTTACAAATACCTCATAATATCATTTCCTATCTTTCTCTTAACTAATAATGTGAAGCATTTCATATATGAGGATGCCTTTAATCTAAGTGCTGCAAATATCTAACTGTTAGGATGTCCCAATTGCTTATTTCTTTTAA
>JAOUJR010000340.1 GCA_029883145.1 Nitrospirota bacterium | reverse complement strand
CGATAGAACTCCCCCGCCCTTTTGTTAAAATTTATCAAATTATCGGGTGAATGTCAAATTCTGGATAACAATACAATCTAAATCTGACAATAGAATCTACAAACGATTGGCCAGTCTGTCATTGCAAGGTCGTTTCGACCGTGGCAATCTCTATGAAAACAGCAAGATTGCTTCGCTTTGCTCGCAATGAAGATTTTCTATCGGCAAATTCGGGAGCAACCACATGAATGCATTTTTTACTTTTTAAAAGGGCAATTTCCTTTAATCAATTGGAATTTTAGAGATATATGTCATAAAATAGAAAGTTATATGAAATCAAAAGTAATCATTGTAATGCCTGCATATAACGCCGCACTTACAGTGGAGAAAACGGTTAAGGATATCCCTGAAGGGTTTGCTGATGAGATAATACTTGTTGACGATGCGAGCAAGGATGGGACTGTCACCATCGCAAAGAACCTTGGACTCACTGTCATCTCTCATGAAAAAAATAGGGGATACGGCGCAAACCAAAAAACATGCTATGACATGGCGCTCAACCATAATGCAGATATCGTTATTATGATTCATCCTGATTATCAGTATGACAGTCGCCTTGCCCCGGTCTTTGCGGAAATCATCGAAAAAGATATCTGTGATATCGTATTAGGTTCTCGCGTGAGAACCCGCAGAGAGTGCCTTCAATCAGGAATGCCTTTGTATAAATACATATCAAACAGATTCCTTACCATCATTGAAAACCTGGCTACCGGTCAAAATCTCTCAGAGTGGCATACAGGGTACAGAGCATACTCAAGAAAGGTTCTTGAAAAAATCCCTTATCGTAATAATTCGAATGATTTTGTTTTTGACTCACAGTTTCTTTTTCAGACAGTATACTTTGGATTCAGAATCGGTGATTTGCCGGTGCCGTGCCGTTACATCGAAGAAGCATCATCTATTAATTTACGCCGCAGTATTGTTTACGGTCTCGGGACGATGAAGACCTTATTGCAATTTATGTTACAAAAACTTGGTTTAGCAAAATTGAGCATTTTTGAATCTCAACACGGGTAAGACACAATAATCACTATGTCCGCCTAAGAAAGGGACAAAGAAAGTTTTTCATGAGCAAAAAGAAAAAAGAAAAGGATTTCCATAAGCAGAAGCAGACAGGTAAAATCAGTTCTGACACACTCCCTAAAGAGCAGAAAGCAATCATTCAACTGATTATTCTTACAATGCTTACTCTCATATGTCTTGCTCCTTTTGCTGATAAAGCATTCAATATTGATGACCCGCTGTTTCTCTGGACTGCCCGGCAGATTCAGAACCATCCTGCAGACTTTTATGGCTTTCTGGTTAATTGGGAAAAATCGGAAATGCCCATGCATGAGGTCACCAAAAATCCACCATTGACCGCTTATTATATTGCACTCGTGGCATCCTTGATTGGATGGAGCGAAATAGCACTTCACTTCGCTTTTCTCATCCCGGCTATAGCTGTGGCTCTGGGGACTTACTTCCTCGCCAGGCAGTTCTGCATGAAGCCAGTAGTAGCTTCGCTCGCAGGTATGCTCACCCCTGTATTTTTAATATCAAGCACTTCTGTGATGTGCGATACCATGATGCTTGCGTTCTGGGTATGGGCTGTATTCTTTTGGACAAAGGGTATTGAAAGTGAAAAATTCTCTCAGCTCTTTTTAGCATCCCTTTTCATTGCAGCAAGTGCTCTCACAAAATATTTTGGCATGAGTCTTATCCCCCTGCTCCTCATCTATTCACTCGTCAAAAAGAGGCGCATTGGGTTCTGGTTGCTCTTTTTATCCATTCCTGTCATTATCCTCGCCGGTTACCAATGGTTTACTCATATGCTCTATGGCAAAGGTCTTCTTTCAGATGCAGCTTCTTATGCCAGCAGCGTGAGAAAGGCTGAAGGAACACAATTTCTTCATAAAGGTATTATCGGACTTGCATTTACTGGCGGCTGCCTCATCAGCGTGCTTTTCTACTCGACCCTGTTATGGTCACGCCGTCTCCTCACTGGAGGAGTCATTTTGGCAGGAGTGTCCGTTTTCATTCTTTCTTCGATCAAAACAATAGGACTCTATCCATTGATTGATGCCAATACTATTCGATGGGATATAGTTATCCATCTGAGTATCTTTGCCATTGGAGGCTTGAGTCTTCTTGCGCTCACTGTGATAGATTTCTGGAAACGCAGAGACGCTGTTTCTCTGTTGCTCTTTCTCTGGATTTTTGGAACGTTTATCTTTGCCACATTTATAAACTGGACGATTAATGCACGGTCTATCCTGCCCATAGTTCCTGCAGCCGGCATTATTGTAGCGCGAAGAATAGACCATATAAGCAAGCACCTTCAATCAAAAAATCGGTGGCATGTCCTCTGGCCGCTCATCCCGGCAGCGGTTATATCGCTCTTCGTAACATGGGCTGATTATACACTTGCAAACACCGCGCGCTCTGCTGCTGCTCAGATTCTTCGTGAATATGATAATCGTGCAGGAAATGTATGGTTCGAAGGGCACTGGGGGTTTCAGTACTATATGGAATCAGGAGGTGGTAAAGCAATTGACATCACACAATCTCATCTGACCCATGGAGATGTTGTCATAATTCCATCAAACAATGATAATATATATCCCTTGCCTGATGAGATCGTCAGTCTTGAGAAAGAGATTCAAGTGGTTCCGTGCAGATGGCTGTCAACGTCGAATTATTTTGCAGGCGCC
>JAOUJR010000339.1 GCA_029883145.1 Nitrospirota bacterium | reverse complement strand
ATGGCAACGGAACTCAGATTAAAAGAACTTTCAAAGAAAGAGGTGCTCTTTTCATCAGGACACAGGATGTGTGCCGGATGCGGTGCACCTATCGTAGTAAAGATGGTTCTTCTTGCAAGTAACTACCCTGTGATCGCATCAAATGCAACAGGATGTCTTGAAGTTTCATCATGTATATCGGATTACACAGCGTGGAAGATTCCATGGATACACAATGCATTTGAGAATGCTGCAGCTACCATCTCGGGTGTTGAGACAATGTACAGGGCTTTAAAGAAACAGGGTAAGATAGATAAAGAAATAAAATTTATCGCATTTGGCGGAGACGGCGGAACCTATGATATTGGACTGCAAAGCCTTTCAGGTGCAATGGAGCGTGGACATGACATGCTCTATATTTGTTACGATAATGGGGCTTATATGAATACAGGGATTCAGCGCTCAAGTGCGACTCCTCTTGGTGCCAATACCACGACATGCCCTGCCGGAGACATCATTCCCGGGAAGACCCAAAAGAAAAAGGATATCACAAGGATTATGGCAGCTCATGATATTCCCTATGCAGCACAGGCTTCTCCGAGCCACTGGCTTGATCTCATGAAAAAGGTCAGAAAGGCACTCGAAATAAAGGGCCCGAAGTTTATGAATATAATTTCACCCTGTAACCGTGGATGGAGATCAAGAACCGACGATGCCATACTGCTGAGCAGACTCGCGGTGGAAACCTGTTATTGGCCACTTTATGAAGTCGAGTATGGTGTCACAAGGATAACCTTTAAGCCAAAAGAGAAAAAACCCATTGCAGATTTTCTTAAGTCACAGGGAAGATTCAAACACCTTTTCAGTCCTGAGAATGAATGGATACTTAAAAAATCTCAGGAAGATATAGACAGTGAGTGGGAAAGGTTACAAAGGGAGGCATCGCTCTATGCCTCATGATAACACTTGATTACAAGGTAGAAACTATGATGGCGTTAAAAATATGATCGGTTCTGATCTTGTGATGTATGAGGAGGAGTTCCGTCGGATTGATGAGGAGCTCAAGAAACTGCATCAGCAGGCAAACTCAAAGGTCGTCTTCCTTGTTGATAAAAACGGACAGCTTATCGCATCAGCGGGCGATACATATAATATAGATACCACCTCTCTGGCATCCCTTACCGCAGGAAACATCGCAGCTACAGGTGGTATTGCAAGGCTCTTAGGAGAAAAGGAATTCACCGTCCTTTTCCATGAGGGAGAAAAAGACAATATTCACATCTCTCTTATTGGTCAGAGGATTATCCTCGTTGTCATATTTGACAGTAGATCGTCATTGGGTCTTGTGCGTCTGCGTGTCAAAAAGGCTTCAGAATCATTAACGAAGATATTTGATGAAATGACTCATAAGGCTGATAAAGAGAAGAAAGAAGGTAAGCTTGAAGAATTTCCGTTTGCAGAGATTAGCGATGAAGATATTGACAATCTTTTCAGGTAGGTATACCACACGTGTCCTTTATCAATTATTCCTCACGTGAAATTAACTGTAAGATTGTGTACTATGGTCCAGGACTTTGCGGCAAGACCACAAACCTCCAGTATATTTATAAGAGGACAAATCCTGAGCATAAAGGGAAGCTTATATCTCTTGCAACGGAGACAGAAAGGACACTTTTTTTTGACTTCCTTCCTTTAGCACTTGGAGACATCAAGGGCTTCAAGATACGATTTCACCTCTATACAGTTCCGGGTCAGGTCTTCTATGCTGCAAGCCGAAAGCTCATTCTTAAAGGTGTTGATGGTTTAGTGTTTGTTGCGGATAGCCAGATAGAGAGGATGGAAGCCAATATGGAAAGCCTTGATGACCTGAAGATAAACCTTGCTGAACAGGGTTATGATCTTGAGAAACTTTCATTCACCATACAGTATAACAAGAGAGATCTTCCTAACGTTGTACCCCTTGAGGATATAAATAAACTGTTGAATCATCGCAACATTCAATGGTTTGAGGGAGTGGCAGTTACAGGAACAGGAGTATTTGAAACCCTGAAAAATGTTGCCAAACAGGTTCTCTTTGAATTGAAGAAGCACTATTAAAGCTCTTTTCGAGATAATAAGGGCTTTCAATTTGGGTAGTTATTTTTTTTGTAATTTGCTATACTGGCTGTGCAATAATCGGGAAAATCTGTCAGGATCATGAACAAAATTGGACTGTGGACCCGGAAGGGTTATATTTTATATCATTAGGGGAGGGTATCATGAAGCAGGCATTACCAGCAGCAAAAACAAAAAGGTATGGAAGGTTGAAAAAGTATTTTCAGATTCTTTTCCTCATGTTATTTGTTTCATTGTTCGTAGCCACAACAGGCGGAAATGTGTTCGCAACTGAAGGAGGTGGTGGAGCATATCCAAACGGAGCTGAGGATTTTATGTCAGGTGCGGTTCCTCCTCCAGGATTTTACTTTTTAGACTATCTTACCTATTACAAGGCAGATAAATTCAGGGATGGCAGTGGCGGCAAATTAATGCCAGATTTTGATTTAAAAGTCACGGCTAACGTATTTCGTTTCCTCTATGTCACAAAACAGCAGATATTGGGCGGATTTTGGGGAATGCATGTATTTATCCCTGTGTTGAATGTTGATGTAAGAAATCCATTTGGAAGTCAAAGCAAAACCGGGCTTGGTGATATTATTGTAGATCCGTTTATATTGTCATGGCATTGGAAAAACTTTCATCTTGTAACAGGACTTGAT
>JAOUJR010000337.1 GCA_029883145.1 Nitrospirota bacterium | reverse complement strand
AAACTGTTTCCTGACCTTTGCTGCTGTATGCATAGTTCATCACCTCCATGTGTATATTATACAATAACATACACATTAATCAATAGCCTTGTTTAAATATTACACAATTCATTACCCATTTAATTAGATACTACCTGATTCACCATTTTTCAGTCTTCTGCCACTGGGCCTTCTGCCCGCGTACGAGGCATTTGACTTGATTTTGCTTAAGTTTTATCGTGAAGTGATATTGTTTAATCAAATTCCTTGTATATCTTTATGATAAAAACCGAAAAAACTGTATGTTTTTTTATGAGTTCGATATAATAGAAACGATTCGTCTAAACCGAAAAAACATGATAATCGTCAGCACTCCCTTCCGGTTTTATATTTGATGTTACTGCTTCTCAAACAGTAATAGGAGGATTTAATGAAGAACAAAAGAAGATTCTTTTCATTTGCAGGATTAATTATTCTGTTTCTGCTGTTGGGCAGTACATTCATCACTATTTACACTGATTGGCTTTTTTTTGACGAACTGCAGTACGAAAGTGTTTTTGTAAAAGTCCTGTCTGCCAAATTATCGCTTGGTTTGATATATGGCGTTTTTTCCCTTGCCTTCATCATGATAAATATTATCATTGCAAACAGAGCACATTTCACTCCTATTGAATTCTTCCTTGATGATCAGACAAAAGTATCTTTGAATATTGCATCTCTGGCGAAGTGGATAAAACCTTTGACAGCCGTTCTGGGTATCGCTGCAAGTTTTTACGCCGGTGTTTTGGGAAGCTCTCTCTGGAATGAATTTCTGCTTTTTCAGAACCGCATGACTGTGGGTTTCAGTGATCCGGTTTTCGGGAAAGATATCGGGTTTTATCTTTTTACTATCCCCTGGTTTGAATCCATTAAGAATTTTATCAGCTTCATTATCTTCATAACAACCTTTATAGTCTCATTCAACTATATTCTCAGAGGCGGCATAATCGTCCAGGGGACAAATATCTCATTCGATAAGCAGGTTAAAATACATGTGGGAATTCTTGCCGGATCGTTTATTATCAACATAGCCTTTGGTTTCTATCTCGATCAGTTTCAGCTCCTTTTCTCCCCGCACGGTATTCTCTTCGGCGCTGCATACGCTGATATTCATGCGAGGCTTTATGTCCTTCGGGCATTGATTGTTTTGACAGTCCTGAGCGGTGTTCTTTTTATCATCGGTATATTCAGGGGTTCCTGGAAAGTAATGTTTGCCCCGTTAGTTTTTACGGTTCTTGTTTATACAGCAGGCTTTTTGGTATATCCTGCCTTGCTGCAAAAGCTTAAGGTTACGCCAAATGAACTCGATCTTGAGAAGCCGTTTATAGAAAACCATATTAAATTCACCAGATTCGGATATGATCTTGAGGGAATAAAGGTCAGTCCCTTTGATGTTTCATACAATCTGACAGCGAAAGATATTGAACGAAATAACGCCACGATTAAGAATATCCGGCTGTGGGATGATATGCCTATCCTGAGAACATACAGTCAGCTCCAGCAGATAAGAACATATTACAGTTTTCAGGATGTAGATAATGATCGTTACACTATCAATGGTGAGTATATGCAGGTAATGATGTCTCCCAGAGAACTCTCTTACCAAAATCTCCCGAGCAGGTCGTGGATTAACGAAAGGATCGTGTTTACTCACGGGTTCGGCATTTCCATGGGGCCTGTCAGCAGGATATCAAAAGAGGGCCTGCCCGAGTTTATTGTCAAGGATATCCCTCCGGTTTCTTCTTCGGATATATCGATCACAAGGCCGGAAATATATTTTGGTGAACTCTCCAGCGATTATGTCATTGTAAAGTCAAAGGTGCCTGAATTCAATTATCCGACTTCTGAAGGAAACGTTTCCACATTTTACGAAGGCAAAGGCGGCGTAGAATTGTCATCTGCCCTTAAGAAGGCAGTTTTCGCCGCTCACTTTAAGACAGAGAAAATCCTTCTTTCATCTGATATTACCCGTGAAAGCAGGATTTTATATTACAGAAACATCATGGAAAGGGCGCGTAAGATCGCCCCCTTCCTTGTCTATGATCAAGACCCATATATTGTTGTCTCAAAAGATGGCAGGTTATTCTGGATCATTGATGCATATACCGTATCAAACAGGGTTCCTTACTCAAATCCGCTCAATAAAAACATTAATTATATAAGAAATTCCGTTAAGGTAGTCGTGGATGCTTACAACGGATCGGTCAAATTTTATATCAGCGATCCCGACGATGTGATCATGAAAGTATACTCTAAGATTTTCCCGAAGATTTTTCTGCATCTGGAAGAACTGGACGATGACTTGAGGAAGCATATCAGATATCCGAAAGGGTTTCTTCAGATACAGGCATCGATGTTCTCTACGTATCATATGACCGATCCAAAGGTTTTCTATAACAAGGAAGATTTGTGGGAAATACCTGCTTACGGTAAAGAGCCTATTGAACCCTACTACACTATCATGAAACTCCCTGAAGAGAAGAAAGAAGAATATATTTTGCTGCTGCCATATACACCTTCCAAAAGAGACAATCTGGCAGCCTGGATTGCAGGAAGATGTGATGCGCCGAATTACGGAAATCTGATTGTGTATACGTTTCCCAGAGACAGGCTTGTATTCGGACCCAGACAGATCGATGCCCGTATTGATCAGGATTCATACATATCTCAACAGCTGACACTATGGGGGCAGCACGGGTCAAAGGTCATACGGGGAAGCCTCCTGATAA
>JAOUJR010000338.1 GCA_029883145.1 Nitrospirota bacterium | reverse complement strand
ATCTTTTGCCAACTTTTCAAAATAAGGATTTACCTCGATGAGCTTTGTTCCCTCCATCACAGTCTTCACATAGGAGACTGCAAAAAGCGGTTCTATACCTGATGAACAACTTGCAATTATCGAAAGGGTACCGGTTGGCGCTATGGTGGTGATGGTTGCATTCCTGAGCCTTACCTTGCCGTCATAAATGCTCCCTTCATAATTTGGAAAAACTCCACGCTCTTCTGCAATTGCTGCTGATGCATTCTTGCCTTCATTCTGGATAAACCCCATTACTTCTTCTGCGAATTTTACTGCCCTGTCTGAGTTATAAGGGATACCAAGCTGAATAAGCATGTCCGCCCATCCCATCACACCAAGGCCAATCTTCCTGTTCGCCTTTGTCATCTCTTCAATTTTTTGAATAGGATATTTGTTGATATCAATCACATTGTCGAGAAAATGAACTGCCTTCCACGTGATATCTTTCAATTTTTTCCAGTCCACTTCCTTACGTTCGGTGTTCACCATCCTTGCAAGATTTATAGAACCGAGGTTGCATGATTCATAAGGAAGAAGGGGTTGCTCACCACAGGGGTTTGTTGATTCTATTCGTCCTATACGGGGAGTAGGGTTTGATTCATTCACTCTTTCGATAAAGACAATGCCCGGTTCTCCGTTCTTCCATGCATGTTCTACGATAAGATGAAACACATCTCTTGCCTTGAGGGAATTCGCAACCTTTCCTGTCCGGGGATTAATGAGGTCATAGGATTTGTCTTCCTCTACAGCACGCATGAACTCATCGGTGATCGCAACGGAGATATTAAAGTTATTGAACTTTTTATTGTCATCCTTGCAGGTGATAAAGCTGAGTATATCAGGGTGGTCTACACGCAGGATGCCCATGTTCGCGCCCCTTCTCGTTCCGCCCTGCTTTACCGCTTCTGTGGCTGTATCAAAGACAGTCATAAAAGACACAGGTCCTGAGGAGACGCCCTTTGTGGAGCCAACAATGTCTCCGTTCGGCCTCAACCTCGAAAAACTAAACCCTGTGCCACCTCCTGATTTATGAATGATTGCTGTATGTTTCACTGCATCGAATATAGACTCCATAGAGTCTTCAACTGGAAGAACAAAACATGCGCTCAACTGTCCGAGTCTTCTCCCCGCATTCATGAGCGTAGGGCTGTTCGGGAGGAAATCGAGAGATGCTATCATCTTATAGAATTCCTCTTCACTACGCTGAACATCTTTCTCTGATTTGCCATAGTGTAAATCTGCGGATGCAATTGCCTTTGCAACACGTCTGAAAAGCTCCTCAGGGGTTTCAACAATCTTGCCCTCCTCGTTCTTTTTCAAATACCTCTTCTCAAGGACTTTCAATGCATTTGGTGTAAGAGAAATACTATTCAGTGCCTTCATAACTTACCCCCTTTGAAATTCATGTTGATATTTATAAATTTCATTTCCTTTGCTCCTTTTCTCCTTTACCCCTCACGAACATGCTTTGATATCCACTGTGACCCTGCATCAGCCTGATTTGTCTTTTCATCTCCTCTATCACATTTTCTCCCTCAATAGGGCACATCCTTGTGCACAGATGAGGGCATCCCGAACACGCAAGCCAGTCCTCAAATCCCTTACAAATCTCCATTCACACCCCTGTTATAATATCAACAAATTGTATTTAGTATGTAATTAAACCACAATATATTGTGGATGTCAAGGGAAAAGTAGCATTTTTCTAATTATTTGATTTGAAAGAATTTTCTCTGTGAAATAGATGTTGAGAGATTGTTAATCAAAAATTGGATTGAAAAATAGGCAGGACAGAGCATTTTCGCTCATTCTCGGTCATATCGACCTCTCTACGAGTCGTAGACCGAGGTAAATTCTTCCAAAGAAAGAATTTAAAACCGCTCAAATACCATGTCCTCCCTAATTCATTACTAATATCCTGAGAGAGGTCGGATTACGGGATAATTTCAGCAGAAAATCGATAGAGCTTTGCATCTCTCCATGCGTCCTTTGGAAGCCCTGCCTTCATACACAATTGCTCAAGAAATGTATCCCTGTCCCATCCATGTTCTGTTGCAACCTGCGGCAGGAGAAGACCTCGATATTGTCCCTTCACGATATAAAGGCCGTGTTTTCCGATCTCAATCTGTCGTATATCCTTTAATGGCTCAAGAGGTGAAAGGACCGAAATTTCAACATCTATATCCTTGAGCTCTTCTTTGTTCATCGGCGGAAACCGTGGATCACTTGAACATGCAGCAATGGCATTCTTGATGACAGACTGATAGAGCGGCATGACAGGGTGGATATGTCCTATGCAACCCCTGAGATTTCCATGCTTTTTTATGGTCACAAATACAGCACCATTCGCTTTGAGCCCCGGATTTTTCATTTCGACCTCTAAGGTCTTTTTGTTCATTACATACTCTTCTATTGCTCTTTTTGCCAGTGCAAGAAGCTCGCCTTTTTCCTCCTTTGTAAGTGTTGTCTGATACAGTCCAATCGCTGCATATCCTACAACGCGGTCCATATCATTGGTAATATCACCTGAGTTTGCATATTTGTACAACATCCCATTGGTTGCTCCGAGCCCTCTCGCGACAGCCATTGTGATGATTACTGCATATCCGCCGCACATCTCAGCATCTTTATTCATTAAATATCCCTCAACATCTCCGATAGACATCCTCTCTATCGCATCTGTCATCTTTCTGTCCATTGTCATTGCAGTGCGATAGTCATGAAAG
>JAOUJR010000335.1 GCA_029883145.1 Nitrospirota bacterium | reverse complement strand
CATAGAGGCTGAAAGTGCATTTAGGCTCAACATTTACTCTTATATGAGAAAGTTTTATTGGAGCATGGTGTATTACCTTTTCTACCATTTGGCAGTAATTCTTAGGAATATCCTTCAGGAATCTCGATGGTTCCTGGTTTTGCAACTTTGAGTATAATTTCCTCCTGCTCGCACCGGTGACCCAAAGTATATCTTTTGCTCTTGTCATTCCTACATAAAAAAGTCTGCGCTCTTCAGCAATTTCATCTTTACTCCCTAATGCCTTGAAGTGCGGCAGTACACCCTCTTCAACTCCTATAATAAATACACCAGGAAACTCAAGACCTTTTGCGCTGTGCAACGTCATGAGTGACACATGATCTCCTCGTGAGACCTCATCCATAGTGGTCAATAATGACACTTTATCAATAAAATCCTTAATGTCCCTCCCCTCACCAAATGAAATGAGATCTGCAACATTCTTTGCTCTTTCTTCATCCAGAGTTTCTGCATATCCTGATTTCTCAAATACCGCTTTTAACATTTCTGCTGCAGATTTATACTTTGCAGATGAGAAGCCTTCGATCATTCTTGCAAATTCAGTAAGTTTATCTTTTACCAGAGAGGCCAAACTATCAGCGCGTACGGTCATCTTCATGGCATCAAATAAAGATAGAGATTTTTTCTTTGCCTCATGCTCTATCTTCAAAAGTGTCGATGCCCCTATTCCCCTCGTCGGACAATTGATAATCCTCCTGAAGCTTACATTATCTCCATGATTGAGCGATAACCGCATATATGCAATTGTATCTTTTATCTCTTTCCTCTGATAAAAACTGACATTGCCAAAAACACGGTATGGGATGCCTTCTTCTCGCAATGCATTTTCCATAGCCCTTGACTGAAGGTTAACACGATAGAATATTGCAAAATCCCTATAATTGAATCTCCCTTTCAGATAGAGTTCCTTTATCACCTTTGCAACAAATTTCGTCTCTTCTTCATAAGTATCAAACCAGCAGTAGTATACTTTTTCCCCCCAACCCCTCTCTGTCCAGAGATTTTTATCTTTCCTTTCAGAATTCTTTGAAATCACTGCGCCTGAAACAATAAGTATATTCTGTGTAGAACGATAGTTTTGTTCCAGTCTCACAAGTTTTGCTCCGGGGAAGTCATTCTCGAAATTGAGTATGTTACTTACGTTCGCACCTCTAAATCTACATATGCTCTGATCGTCATCTCCCACAACACATATCCTCCTGTGCCCCGAAGCAAGAAGTTTAAGAAGATAGTACTGGGCATAGTTTGTATCCTGGAACTCATCAACGAGTATGTAAGGATACATATGCTGGTACCTTTCAAGTAATCCGGGGTTATCCTCAAAAAGTTTTACCGTGAGCATGATCAGATCATCAAAATCAAGGGCGTTACATCTCTTAAGTTCATCCTGATACCTAACATAAACCTTTGCCAGTTTCTCATCAAAACCAAAACCATCACCTGAGGAAAGAAACCCTTCAGGTCCAATAAGGGAAGACTTTAAAAAGCTTATCCGTGATGCAATGCCTTTGTAAAGGGCTTCATAAATTTTGAACTCCTTTAATATATGCCTCACAAGGTTGTACTGATCATCGTCATCATAAATAGAAAAATCACAGCCATAGCCAAGAGCTTTTATCTCTTTTCGAAGAATTTTATTACATTGCGAATGAAAAGTGCCTATCAGGCAGGAATTAATATCTTTCTGTAACAGAGTACCTATCCTCTCTTTCATTTCATCAGCTGCCTTATTCGTAAATGTAACAGTAAATATTGAATCCGGGTATAATTTTTTTGTTTTTAAAAGATGGAAAAATTTGTGAGCAATAACTCTGGTCTTACCACTTCCTGCACCAGCTAACACAAGTAATGGTCCTTCAGTATAGATGAGGGCTTCCTTCTGCTGGGGGTTTAAATCTTGCATAGGAATCTCCTTTGATGATTTATGTTAACAGATTCTTGTTATTTAAATCTACTCCTTCATCCTGTCGTATCATTACTCTTATTTTACGTGCGCATAATTCATAAGTTAAAAACCGTAAAATCCAAAAACTAAAAAACATTTTTATTCGACAGTAACGCTTTTTGCAAGATTTCTTGGTTGATCAACATCACAACCCCTCAACACTCCAATATGATACGCGAGCAGTTGCATCGGGATAGCCATCACTACAGTGGTGAGATATGGATTTGTATATGGGACAAGAATACACCGATCCGAAATTCCATGCACCTCACTGTCAGAACCATTTGAAACTGATATGACCTTTCCTCCCCTGCTCTTGACCTCATGAATGTTAGAAATCATCTTTTCATGCAAGTTATCCTGAGGTGCAAGGACAACAACTGGTAACTCTTCATCTATGAGCGCTATAGGACCATGCTTCATTTCACCGGCAGGATATCCCTCTGCGTGTATATATGATATTTCTTTTAACTTCAATGCACCTTCAAGTGCAATTGGATAACTGATACCTCTTCCGAGAAAAAGAAAATCTCTTGCCTTAAAAAAATCTCTTGCAGTCATAGATATATACTCGTCAATAACTAATGCCTCTTCAACCTTTCCCGGAAGCATGAGAAGCTCTCTTAAAAATTCTTTTGCAAGACTTTCTGAGATTATACATCTAATCTTTCCCAAGCCGACTGCAAACAGGTAAAGCCCTACAATCTGAGCGGTGAAAGCCTTTGTCGAGGCAACGCCAATCTCCGGTCCTGAATGGGTGTAAAATAC
>JAOUJR010000336.1 GCA_029883145.1 Nitrospirota bacterium | reverse complement strand
TATCCACCACATTTGGGAGCCAACGGCCCGCAATCCTTTCTGTAGCTGCTTTTTTCCTTATTGGCATGATTATCCTTATAACCGTCAGAGGAGGCGAACCGAATATTAACAAATGACAAAAAGATATTTAGGACAAAACTATCTTTATGATCCTTCAATACTCAAAAGGATTATACAAGTTGCTCAGCTTGATGAAGAAGATCTTGTTGTTGAGATTGGCCCTGGTTTGGGCAGGCTTACAAAGATGCTTGCAGAGAAGGTGAAAAACGTTGTTGCGATCGAACTTGATGATAAGCTATTCGCAAAACTGAGAGTTGAGCTTGCTGAGTATCACAACGTGGAATTAATACATGGAGATGCCCTGAAATATTCTTATGAATATCTTCCTCAATTCAAAGTGGTTTCAAACATACCTTACTATATTACAACACCAATTATTTTCAGGCTTCTTAAGGCAAAAGAAAATCTTGAATCCATGACCCTTACTATCCAGAAAGAGGTTGCAGAGCGAATTGTTGCGAAGCCAGGTGGAAAGGATTATGGGGTGCTTTCACTCATGGTTCAATATCATGCAAAACCAAAGTTAGAATTTATAATACCCAAAGGTGCCTTCAGACCTGTGCCAAAAGTTGACTCTGCTGTTGTACATATAGAAATCCTTGAGAGACCCTCTGTACTTGTGAGAGATGAAGAAATTTTCTTCAGGGTTATAAAGACTGCTTTTTCTCAGAGAAGGAAGATGCTTTCCAATTCTTTAAAGAGTATAGGTGAAGATGTAAAAGAGAGGTTAACCGAGTCAGGAATAGATCCAAACAGAAGACCTGAAACCTTGAGCATTGAGGAGTTCGCAAGGCTTTCGGATATAGTAAAAGGAGATTAAACCTTTTTTAACAAACAGACTGCATAGGCTGCAATGCCTTCACCACTGCCGATGAAACCCATACCCTCATTTGTCTTCGCCTTGATGTTGATTAATTCTAATAGAATTCCTGATTGTGATAATGCCTTTTTCATGGATTCAATGTACGGAAAGAGCTTAGGCTTTTCTGCAACGACCGTTGAATCAATCCATGAAACCTCAAATCCATTCGATACTGCTAACTCAACTGTATGTTTCAACATCTCAACACTTGAGGCGTCTTTGTATTTTGGGTCTGTGTCAGGGAAGTGCTTGCCTATATCGCCGAGGCCGAGTGCTCCTATTATTGCATCAACAATAGCATGGCTTAAAACATCTCCATCGGAGTGTCCAAGAAGCCCTTTCTCAAATGGAATATTGACACCGCCGAGTATTAAATTTCTGCCTTCAATGAGTCTGTGAGAATCATAGCCAATGCCTATTCTCATCGTTATGAGCCTCTCTTCGAAAGCAAGAATTCTGCTATGGCAAGGTCTTCAGGAGTGGTAATTTTAATATTTGTATACGACCCCATGATAATCTTTACCTTTCCGCCATATCTTTCAACAAGAGCTGCATCATCGGTTGAGTAAAAGTTCTCATTCATTGACTTCTCATATGCTCTTACAATAGTATTGTACGGAAAAACCTGTGGAGTCTGAATAGACCAGAGAGAGTCTCTCATTAAGGTCTTTTTTATTATTCCTGCCTCTGCCTCTTTAATTGTATCTTTGAGAGGAACACCGAGAACAACGCCATCATAATCTTTTAATCCCTCATTACTCCCATTTGCTTCTTTTATCACCTCTTGAATAAGGTGTTTCTCAATAAGGGGTCTCACTCCGTCATGTATAAGGACAATACATTTATTATCCTCTATAAGCTTGAAACCGTTATATACAGAATCCTGTCGTTCTTTTCCTCCTGAAGCTATTTTCTTTATCTTCGAGAGATTATAATCTTCAAAAACCTTCTGTCCTTTCTCCCTATCTTCTTCTTTGAGAACAGGTATTGTCTCCACAATCTCATCGATCGCTTCAAATATTTCAAGCGACCACACAAGAAGAGGTTTACCGTGAAGAGTTTGAAATGGCTTGTTGCTCCCCGGACCAAACCTTTTACCAAGCCCGGCAGCAGGGACAATTGCAAATACTTTGTTGTTCATTTAACAGCTCTGAACTCTTCCCTTTCATACTCCTCTTTAAGTTTTGAGAATATCATCCTCCCTGCTGTTGTCTGGAGCACGCTTGTGACCGTTACCTCTGCATTTTTACCTATGAGTCTTCTCCCGTTTTCAACGACAACCATGGTACCATCATCAAGGTACGCAACCCCTTGATTATATTCCTTTCCCTCTTTAAGTATAAAAATTTGCATTGTTTCACCTGGAAGAACAACAGGCTTTAATGCATTCGCGAGCTCATTTATGTTGAGTACAGATACTCCCTGGAGTTCTGCTACTTTGTTAAGGTTAAAATCATTAGTGATTACCTTTGCGTTTAAAAGCCTTGCTAAGGCAACAAGCTTTGAGTCAACCTCTTTTATCTTCGGGAAATCCTCATCAATTATCTTCACAGTGATATTAGACATCTTCTGGATTTTATGGAGGATATCAAGTCCACGTCTCCCTCTTGCCCTTTTTGTGGAATCGGCTGAATCTGCGATGTGCTGAAGTTCCTGGAGAATAAACTGAGGAATTATAAAAACCCCTTCCAGAAATCCTGACTCACAGACATCAGAAATACGTCCATCTATTATCACACTTGTATCAAGAATTTTGATGTTCTCTTCGGGACCCTGTCCCCTGAAAAGCCTGAAGATACCCGCAATAGAAATTCCCTTGCCTCTGCTCAG
>JAOUJR010000333.1 GCA_029883145.1 Nitrospirota bacterium | reverse complement strand
AGGATAAAAAATGCACATCTTGTCCCTTTTTTCCACCGATATTTTAGGAGGCATTGCTTCACATATAGTAGGTCTTGCCAAAAGACTTACAGAGCGGGGACACAAAATTACTCTTATGACTCGTGGCTATTGGCGAGGGAAGAGGGAGTTTAATTATGAAGGTTTTAGAGTAATAAAGGTTCCATTCTATCCACTTTATCCTTTTCATGTCTATTTTCACGGTTATTTCGTCCGTAAAGCTATAGAATCTCTTTCACCACAGCCCGACTTGATTCATCTTCACAGTCCACTTGTACCTCCTATTCCAAAAAAGTGGCCTATCGTAACAACATTTCACAGCCCTATGCTGCTGGGAACTGCCAATGTGGAATCCTTTGGTTTACAAACTTTTTTGATTAAATTAATGGGAAGGACTACCAGCTATCAAATCGAGAGAAAACTGTTAGAAATATCAGATGCGATAATAACGGTTAGTCAAGGAGTAGCTGATGAACTTAGAACTTATTATGGATTTACAGGAAATCATATCTATCCAATTTCAAATATTATAGATACAGCTTTTTATAAGCCTCCATCTCAACCACCTAAGGAAAGGAAATTACTCTATATAGGACGATTGTGCTATGGGAAAGGGCTTTTCGAGTTGGCAAAATCTGCTAAATTAGTTATTAAAAAATACCCCGATGTTAAATATACACTAATTGGTGCTGGGCCTTTAGAAAAAAAACTTCGAGAGACTGTGAATAAGCTGGGCTTAGATACAAATTTTGAGCTCTGCGGGGAAGTTCGCGATAAATTTGAGATTGTCAAACATTATCAACAGGCATATGCTGTCTTGATCCCGTCTTATTATGAATCTGGACCAATTGTATTATTGGAAGCCATATCCTGCGGGAAACCTGTTATTACAACACCCACAGGATTAGCAAAAGATATGATTAAAGACGGATATAATGCATTATTAATAAATCCAAAATCTACTGAACAACTCGCCAATGCTACTCTAAGGCTTTTATCTTCCGAAGGACTTTGCAGAAGGTTAGGCAAATCAGCCAGAAAAACCGCTGTTGAAAAGATGAATCCTGAAACTAATACAGACCAAGTTGAAGAAGTGTACGGGCGAGCTACAGAAAGATGGAGGCAAACCAGGTAAGGAAATGAAAATATTAGTTGCCTGTGTTGATATGCTTCCTCAAAATTTCAGGCGTCAGCCCTGGTATTATATGAATTCATTAGCTCAAGGACTTTTAAATAGGGGGCATGATGTGTGGATATTAACAAATAAACAATCAAATCAATCTAAGATTTCTTTTCCCGTTATTTTAGAGAATTACAGGTATTTTTCTGTCGGTATAAATAAAGAGATTATTCCACTTATTAAGAAGGAAGAATTTGATGTTATTATCTGGTCATTAGGATTGACGGATTTCTTTTTCAAAAATAATATTGATATTCTTAAAATACCCGTAATTGCGGTGGTAACCTCTCCGCGATATTTTCTGGGTGAATTACTCACCTTAGGCAAAGAATGGTACTACAATAATTGGTATCTTAGGCAGCTCGCTTTAGGTCCTTTCATTTCAAAACGCCGCATTAAAGGGTTTCTTAAGTTATCTAATCTAAAGGCTATTGTATTTCAGTGCCAGCTAACAAGGAATCGCTATATTTCTGGTGGGTTTGGATTAAATAAGACATACATCGTTCCCCCGCCCCTACCAGAGGAGTTTTTAAAGGTACTAAAAGGGGAACAAACTAACAAGTTTGAATGCAACAAAGTAAATTTCAGAGTTTTATATCTCGGTCCTCCATTGACACACAGAGGATTAGATACCCTAATTCATGCAATGAGCAAAGTTACCAATCAAATGAATAATATTGAATTATATATATTATCGCGCATTGAAGATGACCAACTGCTTAATGATGAGCATAAAATGCGGAATTTAATTAAAAAAAAGGGTATAGCTGCCCACACTCATATCATCTCTGGATTGTTGTCTCCTGAGGAGATTGCTAAGCACATACTTTGCTCAGATGTAGTATGCTTACCCTTTAAGTTTGTTGTCTCCGATGTCCCCCTCGTTATATTAGAAACAATTGCTTTAGGCGTTCCTATTATTACCACAGAAAGAGTGGGAGTAGCGGAGTTTGTAAAGGACAATAAAGGTATTATAGTGCCCCCGGGAAACCATGAAGCTCTTGCTAACTCGCTAATTCACATCATAAAGAATAGAAAAGGCAAAAGTAGTAGAAGAAGCTTTGACGAGTCCTTTTTAAGTAAATTTAGCTTGACAAAATTTGTTGATTCATATGAAAGAATCCTGAGCGAATCTTTATATTAATAGGACCTATGTTTAGTTACAACATCACCTATATTTATGGGTTGGATGGATCGGGAAAATCAACTGTATGCCAGGCTCTGTTTAAAGAGCTTGCAAAGCGAGAAACTCAGGCAATATACAGATGGATGCGGTTCAATCATTACTCCTCAAAATTGATTAACGCAATAGGTAGATTAGTAGGTTTATCCTATTATGTAACTTACCCTGATGGAACAAGAATAGGGTATCATAGATATGATAAATCCCCTCTACTCGGTCTATTTTATTCTTTATCCATTATAATGGACACTTTTATGGCCACACTATTTAAGATTTGGATTCCCAATATTTTCAGACATAAACTAATTGTTGTAGACCGTTTTGTTTTTGATAAAATTGTCGATTTATCAATTGATACGAGGGACCCTAAACTAATG
>JAOUJR010000334.1 GCA_029883145.1 Nitrospirota bacterium | reverse complement strand
CAGTGAAATGAATAAAGAATTACTTTCGGGCGACGAGGCAATAGGCAGGGGTGCAATAGAAGCAGGGATTTCGATGGCAACAAGTTATCCCGGAACTCCGGCAACAGAAATTTTAGAATATATCGCTCATAATTTCACTGGTGATGCGGAATGGGCGGTTAATGAAAAAGTGGCTTTTGAAACAGCAATAGGCACTTCCTATGCAGGAAAAAGAGCGATCTGCTCTATGAAGCATGTGGGATTGAATGTCGCAGCAGATCCTCTGATGACTGCTGCCTATCTTGGAATAAAGGGAGGGTTAGTCCTTGCGGTTGCAGATGATCCAGGAGCGTATTCTTCTCAGAATGAACAGGATTCCCGCTTTTATGCAAAATTTGCAAAGATTCCATGCTTTGAACCGAGCGATTCACAAGAAGCCAAAGATATGACTATAATGGCTTTCGATTTATCAGAGAAGATGAGACTTCCTGTAATGCTGAGAACAGTGACGAGGATTTCTCATGCTTTTTCTCCAGTTAAAATAGGGACTGTACGAGAGCAAAACTCTCTTTCATTGCAAAAAGACCCGGGGAATATGATTGCTGTCCCGAGCAATGTGTTGAGATGTCACAGAAATTTAATTGAAAAACAGGAAGGGTTGATGAGTTGGGGAGAAGATTCAGGATTGAATAAAGTTTTTAAGAGTGGCCAGAAAAAAGGAATCATCGCCTGTGGTCTCGGGTATGTATATGCAAAGGAGTATGGACCTGAATTTGCTATCTTAAAAATATCTTATTACCCTTTTCCAGAAACATTGATCGAGAAGTTCGTAAAAGGATTGGATGAAGTCTGGGTATTAGAAGAAGGTGAGCCATTAATCGAAGAGATCACAAAGAAATATTGTACTCGAGTGAAAGGTAAAATTTCAGGTGAAATTAAGAGTATTGGAGAATTGGGACCGGATGTTTTAGTTGAATATGTTCGAGGCTGGAGTACAGGTCAGAGCAGTTATAAACCTTTGAGACCATTACCACCCCGGCCACCTGTGTTGTGTCCTGGTTGTCCACACAGTAAGCTCTATATTGCGCTCAAAGATGCTCAACCCACATTTACTGCAGGAGATATTGGCTGCTACACGTTGGGAGCAAATCCTCCTTATGAGATAGTGGATACCTGCCTTTGCATGGGAGCAGGCATCAGTAAGGCAGCGGGAATTTCCAAGCAAGGAGTTAAAAGAGTGGCAGCAGTAATCGGAGATTCTACCTTCATTCACTCTGGAATCCCGGCGCTGATTAGCGCGGTGTATAACAAGGCGAATATCCTGGTGCTCATTCTGGATAATTCTTCGGTAGCGATGACAGGGCACCAGCCAACACCCTTAACAGGCATAACTGCAAAAAGAGAAGAAGGAGGGAAAACCTCTCTTGAGGAACTCTGCAAGTCCTGCGGGGTGAATTCTGTTGAAGTGGTTGACCCCTACGATGTTGAAAAAACAGAAGCAGTAATAAAAGAAAAGATTGATGCAGATGGAGTAAATGTCGTTATTTCACGAAGACCATGTGTGTTTGTGACCAGGCGCCGGGCAAAATAGAGAAATTACAAACTATATACTTCCTTAGAAGAGAGAACAGTAAATCCAGCTTTTTTCAATGCCTTTTTGCCTTTGTTGATGTTCTCTGTCCGTAATACCACAACTGCTTTCTTTCCGCTCTTCTCGACAAAAGCATACACATATTCGACATTGATATCAGCATCGGTTAAAATTTTCAGTACTCCAGCTAATCCTCCGGGTTTGTCAGGTACACCAACTGAGATCACATCGTTTTCCCTGACAGTGAAGTTGCTTTTCGCAAGTACTTTTTTTGCCTTTTCTGGGTCTGGAACAATTAAACGCAGGATTCCAAATTCTGACGTATCAGCAATTGAAAGGGCCCGAATGTTGATTTGTGCTTTTGCCAGTACATCCATCGCTTCCCATAATCTTCCTTTTTTATTCTCTAAAAATACGGATATCTGTTTTACTTCCATAGTTCACTCCTTTATAGTTGACGTTTGTCAATGACCCTTTTTGCCTTTCCTTCACTGCGTGGAAGGGTCTTTGGTTCGACAAGGGTAACCTTTACCCTCAGGCCAATTGCATTTTCGATATGTTTTTCGATCTTTTTCCTTGTTTCCTCAAGGTGTCTGACTTCATCCGAGAATAACTTCTTTGATGTCTCGACCTGCACCTCTAATTCATCGAGGTGTTGTGGCCGGGTTACGATAATTTGATAATGTGGTTCTACTCCTTTAATCTCAAGAAGCGCTTTTTCAATCTGTGAAGGAAAGATGAGTACACCCCGTATCTTCAACCTATCATCTGTGCGTCCGGTGATGCGATCCATTCTTACGAGTGTTCTTCCACATTTACAAGGCTCTCTTCTTAAGGCAGTGACATCCCTTGTCCGGAAACGGATCATTGGCGTACCTTCACGGGTTAATGTAGTAATAACCAATTCTCCCTTTTCTCCTTCTAACAGCGGTTCAAGTGTATCAGGAGAAACAATCTCTGGATAAAAATGGTCATCAAATATATGAAGCCCGTTTTTTTCTTCACATTCCTGTGCGACACCGGGTCCGATTATTTCGGTCAGTCCATAGATATTAAGTGCGACAAGGTGAAACCTTTTTTCTATTTCGTCCCGCATCCTGTCTGTCCACATCTCTGCACCGAAGCAACCAGCCTTAAGTTTTAACTTTTTTATATCTATACCTACTTCTTCGGCTGCCTCTGTTAAAT
>JAOUJR010000332.1 GCA_029883145.1 Nitrospirota bacterium | reverse complement strand
TCTTCACCAAATAGGCTCTCCGTTTGAGTTCTAAAATTTTTAAGCCGACTGCGTCTAAGGCAACAGGGTCTGTTCCTACCAAAATACCTTTATAGGGCCATGTGTATGTTGAATCAAAATGATGCGCTCCAATACCGTGAAAAAGAGGCGTGAGCATAACAAGGACATTCAGTCTTGTCTTATTCTGCACAATCGGTAATTTCCATACTGCAGCAAGATTTGCACAAGAGTCTGGATGATAAAAAGGAGGATTAGGTACAAACATAATATAGTTTTTGATACATCCGCCTATACCTGACCAGTGGTGTGTTCTCAAGGGTCGCACATTTACTAATGCAGTAGCATTAAGAAAGATTCTGTTTTTTAACACTCCACGATCATCAATCCCAATATTGCCTTCAGGCACACCTGCATCCATGACACGCTTCTTTAATGCGCTCTCCACTTCCTTCGGTGTCGGAAGCGGACCCCATGCATTACTTTTAATCCCAACAATATCAGTAGGTTTTATAAAAAGTTTCCACGCCTCAACGGGATCTTTTTTGCTGAATAATGTTGTCACAGATTTATCGAGCATCCGTTGGATTACCTTTGAATTGATATTACCTTTTTTATCTATAACATCCGCATCTCTTATAAGAATTACCTTTGTCTTCTTTTTCACCTCTTCCTCTGCATTTATTTCAAACGGCAAACCCATCGTTACTGCCAGGGTAGTAGCAACACTCCCTCTCAGAAAGTCACGCCGTGTGAGAATACCGTGTTTCATCTCAGCCCTTTCCTCACAACCTCAATCTTGGAAGATGCTCCAGCCTTTTCAAGGGCATCAAAGACAATAATTAAAAAATTCTTCTGCACAGTCACTGCTGTCCATTTCCCGTTCTCTGTCTGTATTATACTTGTTTGTTTTGCATCAGGCATATATGCATTCATAAAGCTCTCGAAAGCTGTTCTTGATTGTGTTTCATTCTTATATTGCACCAAAAGAAGGTAGCTTTTATCATCTTTATACCTTGCAAGTACTGACTTTGAATACTCGTCAAGGTGAAGAATGTTCTTATCTGCAACAAAGTAGTGATAGTTAAGAATTTCATATTTATGGAAATACCGAAGACCTTTTTCTGAGAATTCATTTTCAGGCAGATAATTGAGAATAGCAGGTTTTTCTCCTTCTGTTTTTACCGCTTTTGAGACTACCATGCCCAGAGCAAGTACCGCCTTTTTTGCCTGTGGCGTTTCTCGCCCAGAGCGGACACAGACAAAAAATTTATTTTTCCAGAAGCAGAGAAGACCTCTCTTATATTCTGAATCCTGTCCAATTCCAGCATTTCCTATGTCCCTGCCCTGGCCATGGCTGAATATCCCGAAGGCATCTTCCGGGGAATCCATATCAAACACTTCAATAATAATCTCCGGCCCTGATGATTTCGTATACTGTTTGACTATAAGTTTCTTAAATCCATAGGTGCGGTATATCTCTCCTGCCCCATCCATATAGTCGTAGATTGTTTCTCTATCGTATATTTTCGCTTTCCCATAAGCCTTCCACCCATGTATTTCATTCGGGAGCAACTTTAACATCTCATTTTCTGTTGACTCTGCCATTGAAGGAGTTACGAGAAATATTGAAAAAACAAAAAGTGCTACCGTCAACATACAAATCATCCAGAAGGTACCTTACTTCGTTCCCCACCGCTTATAGAGATTATTCTCTATCTGCATGGAATCAAGAACTTTTCCAACGATAAAGTCAACAATATCTTCTATGCTCTGAGGATGACTGTAAAAAGCAGGCATTGGAGGGATGATTTTTATACCCATCTCTGACAGTGTAAGCATATTTTTGAGATGGATTGAGTTCAAAGGTGTTTCTCTTGGAACCAGGATAAGGGGCCTGCCTTCCTTTATCATCACATCTGCTGACCTCTCGACAAGATTATTCGCATAGCCATGAGCAATCCCTGATAAAGTCTTCATCGAGCAAGGAATAATTATCATTGCATCAACTTGAGCAGAGCCACTCGATATCGGTGCACAGAGGTTATCCTCAGAGAGGAGCGAAAGGCTGCCCTTTTCTATTTTAAGGTCCTTTTTTATCTTTTTCTCTACTCCCTTCCCAGACCCGCTCCAATCATAACCCACCTCTTCTTTCAGGATAAGGCTCCCTTCATTCGTGATAATCAGAAATACCTTATGCCTGTTTTTCAGAAAGTATTGGAGAAGCCTTACGCCATATGCACTCCCACTCGCCCCAGTTATCGCTATTGTGTAGATACCCATAATTTATGCAGTAACCTCTCTATTCTTTTCCCATAAAGATGTAGATGTTGTGAATCCCGATATAGATCGGGATTGATACCTTTGCGTAAATTATTCATAAAATTAAATAAAAATAGGCAGGGCATAGTATTTGAGCGGTTTTGAATTCTGTCACAGACAGAATTCACCTCGGAGGTCGATACGGTCGAGAATGAGCGAAAATGCTTTGTCCTGCCTATTAACCATACTATTTCTCTCAAAACCCGTACTCCTTCCACTTCTTATCAACGAGCCTCTTTATCTCCTCTGACATAACGATATCATCAGGCCATTCCCTCTCAAAACCCTCAGATTTCAACTTTTTTGTCGCATCTATCCCCATCTTGCCCCCATACGCAGGAATGTTCGAGGCATGTTCAAGGACATCAAGGGGACCTTCTACTATTACCACATCTCTTTTTGGATCGACATTATTCCCCACTCTCCAGATAACTTCGCTCAG
>JAOUJR010000331.1 GCA_029883145.1 Nitrospirota bacterium | reverse complement strand
ACCGGGCTCCCGATGCCGCTTACATCGCTCATGAGCGAAAAAACATGCTTTCTTTAAAGGGGTAAATGTTATAATTTGATGAGCTTTTGTATTACACCGCCATCTACTGTAGCCTCCACTTCGTCGCCTACTGCAACCTCTGCCTTAGCAGCTTCATTGCTTAAGGAATATTCGGCTCCGCTAATCGTAATCTTCATCGCCTCCATATCCAGTGTTTCTATCTTTCCCTTCACGGTCTCTAGGGCCAAGGTGGGTAGACTAAAGGCTACCACCACTGCCAGGGCTAAAAAAACTACCAGTATCTTCTTCGTCATTTTTATCACCTCCCTCCATCACTTGAAAAAATAGGAAAAGGATGCTTACTGTTCGTAAAATTTCACTTGCATTGTTATATTTTTTCTGTAAAAATATTATCAAATAAATTATAATTCATGTTATATTTTTCATGTTATATTTTTCATGTTATATTTTTCATGATAACCACTATATATATTTATTGTCAAGAGTTTTTTTATTTTTGTTTTTTAATAATAATATCAATGAGTTAGATGGTCATGATAAATTATTGGGCATATAAACAGTGAGATAAATAAGGTACCAAATAATTTCAATTTTGGAGGGTTTCTTAAAAGTGGCGGAGTGGACGTTTCTCACGAATCATGCATTGGTTCTTATTTTTTTGGCTAAACATCCTCAAATAACTGCACGGGAATTGTCAATGTTGATTGGAATCACCGAAAGGGCAGTTAGAAAAATCATCGCCGACCTCGAAACTGAGGGGTATATTGAAAAGGCGAAAGAAGGCAGGAGAATAAGATATAGTATCAATTCAAAGTTACCTTTTCGCCATCATGCTCAAAGGGATAAGGCAATAGGAAGACTCCTGTGTGCATTAGGCTGGAAGCCATAGCTTAAAAAGGCAAAGACATAAAGAACCTGGTTCTGAAGCGTTATGGAAAAAGATTTCGGGGCGCCTGAAATAGAATGGCCTTCTTGCCCTACAATACAACATTACAAAAGGAAATCTATAAATCATCTATTTAAGAAATTATATTAGTCTATTTTAAGTTACCCGCAAGATTAAGGGATTCGCTATAGGAAATAAAAGTTTATCGTTTTGTTCTTTCATATATATATTTATCGAATCTATCGTCCATCTTGTCCATTCTTTTTTCTAAATTATTGACGGAAGAATCTATTGAAGCAACCATATAAATACCCTTTAGAAAAATTACCATGATTGTAATAATTGTAAGAATAGCTCCTGCTATCAGAGCAATCTTCTTCCAATTAATTATCATTTTCCTCCCAGCTGGTGGAGGAGTGGTTTTTTCTCCTTTTTCTCTATAACCAGTACTATCGCTATCTGGTTCTTCTTCAGTTTCAAATGTTTCAGATACATGTTTTGATTCTAAACTTTTCCTATATTCCTGTCTTAATTGCTCTTTAGGTTTTCTTCTAGGTGGATTTTTTTGAAATTTCTTGGTCAATGTTATATCACTTTTGCTTGAAAGTTTAATTCAGAATTCTTGATGTATTTAGTAATATAATTTTCTGCCTCTGAAATAAAGGTCATCATATCTACATCACTCAATGTTCTTGGAGGGTAGTAATAATACTGATAATCAATAGACATTTTTATCAATCTTGGAAACTCCTCTTTCTTTTCATCTTCTTTTTTTGACTCTATTTCAACAAATACATTTTTAAAGTCAGCCTTTTGGGTAGGATCATAGATAGCTTTAGATGCTGGATTTTTTAATGCAAACCTGATATGTATTTTGTCAGAAACACCCTTTAAGCTTATCTTTAGTAAGGTTGAAAATATTTTTTGCGCTGCATTAATTTCTACTGGGTAAGTGTATATATAAACAACTCCTAATCTGGTAATTTTATTTTTTCCTTCTGATAAAGGTATTACTTTATCTATTATTTCAGAGAACATATCAAATACATTTTCCTTGTTAATCGGGGGTTCTGCTAACATGTCGCACTCTAAGATCACACCAGCAAGGGAACTGTTTGAAGAATTTGAAAAGGAAACAAGCAGATTAGAAAAGGATTGCTTTGTAGCAGCCGTAAGAATATTGGATAATTTTTTAACAGGAAATCCTAAGTCTGAATTTACACAAAGAGCAAATAATTTAAAAAATACCTATACAAGACAACTCATAAAAAAGCTTGGTTCAACTGCATTTTCGAATATCTATGAATGGTGGTCTACCTTAATTTGGGTTTTAGATTATTCAAAGGAAATAGAAAAAATTACAGCAAGTGACCCTCAGCTCAAAAGTATCTACGATAGTTTTATTAATCACCAACCTTGGTTAAATGAATTGAAGGAAGCAGCAAAAGATTATAAGGAGAAAACACATGAATGAGATTATCGAATATGTCACTGCTTTAGCATCCAACATTAAAGACTTGGATAAAAAAGTAAATGACTTTATAGAACAGGGCTATCAACCATACGGAAGCCCTTATGTTACCGAAGGGACAGAGTTTCTTGCCTGTCAAGCTATGGTAAAGCATAAGATAGGGTGATATATCTCTATTGTTCACCTTGTCGCATTCGGTGAGCTTGTCGTTATCAATATTTCACTCGTTAATCCTTTCTTTTTTGACCTCACGAAATTGTTTGCTTGCAGGTGTTAGAAATGTTTCTTTCAAAGGTTATTAATAATATATAATATATATAAAATAGTTTCTAATTTGCACCGGGTTTCGTCTACGCTAAACAGGGATATATCAAAGGGATTAATTACAAAGA
>JAOUJR010000033.1 GCA_029883145.1 Nitrospirota bacterium | reverse complement strand
GAAAGGTCCTCTTTTTTGAAGAAGATTACCACAAAGGGATAACACTTGACAAGCACATATTACTTATAATTTTACATCCTATTTGCCTTGACTACAATTGGATATTTTTGTTAATCTAATAAAATTTGTTACAGGAGTTATCATGAAAAAGAAGCTTGGTACTAAGAAAGTGAAAAAACCTGAAGTAAAAAAGATAGTGACAAAGAGTCCGAAGCTTAGAAAAACAACAATTCAAAAGACGAAAAAAGTCAAGCCCCTTACACGAAGAGAGAAAAAAATACAGGAGATAAAAAAACGCCTTATCGTTCAGAAAGAGGCACTCCTTTCTGAAGCTGAGGAAGCACTTAATGAGCTCCCAGGACAGACAACATTCCCTGACCTTGGCGATCAGGCATCTGCCGAAACAGACAGAAATTTCATGCTGAGGTTAAGAGGAAGAGAGCAACGGTTGCTAAAGAAAATTGAAAATGCCCTGGACAGAATAGAAAATGGGATATTCGGCATATGTGAGAAATGCGGAGAAGAAATCGATTTAAGAAGGCTTGATGCAAGACCTGTAACCACTATGTGCATAGATTGCAAAACACAACAGGAAGAAGAGGAAAAACTGAAGGAAGCGTAGCGTTACTCTTTTATCTTCACATCAAATCTGTCTCTTAAATTATCCCCCAATATATTACAACAAAGCGCGGTGACTGCAATCATTAACCCCGGAAAAAATACCATCCATGGAGCTAAGGATATATATACCCTGTTCGCACTTATCATTGATCCCCATGTTGCAGTGGGTGGCTGAGCACCTAATCCCAAAAAGCTCAATGAAGCTTCAGTCAATATATATCCTCCAAGTTTTAAACCCATGATTACAAGCGTCAATGGAATGCACTGAGGCATAAGATGCACAAACACTATCCTGATGTTGCTGCATCCTAAGGCTCTTGCTGCTTCCACAAAAGAAGCTTCCCGTAAGGTCAAAATATATCCCCTTATAAGTCGTGCAAATGATGCCCATCCGACTGCAGCAATCGCAATCATTACTGTATAAATACCAGGGGGAAAAATGATTGAGATACCTATTGCGAGAAGAAATGAAGGGAAGGAAAGTATCAAATCAACCAGGGCCATAATTGCTGTATCAATCTTTCCTCCAAAATACCCTGAACAGAGACCGACAATGAGGCCTATCCCCATCGATAAGAACGCAGCAATAAGAGCAACGCTTATAGAAATCCTTCCACCATAAAGCACCCTCGAAAAAATATCTCTCCCTTTATTGTCTGTACCGAAGAGATGTTTTGAACTCGGTGGCTCTTTTATTGCATCAAGGTCTATTCTGTCAGGGTCATACTGCGAAATAAGGGGAGCAAAGAGAGAACATAAAGATATTACAACCAATAGAGCTACAGAAATCTTACCTGCTCTTTTCATGTAATCGTATCCTCGGGTCAAGATAATGATAAACGATATCAACAACTGTGTTGATGAGCACAAAAATGAGCGTGCTGGTTATTATACATCCCATTATTACAGGATAGTCTCTCTTTATTATTCCCTCCATGGTAAATCTTCCGATACCATCCCAACCAAATATTGTTTCTGTGAGTACCGCACCATTAAGATAACTCCCAAAATCAAGACCTATCACGGTTACAATTGGAATAAGTGCATTTTTGAAAACATGGATAGTGATTAATTTGACCTCTGCGATTCCTTTTGATCTTGTTACAGTCACAAAAGGCAGGTCAAAGATTTCTAATAGTGTAGTCCTTGTAACCCGTGCGAGTGTTGCAAGGGCAGGGAGAGAAAGTGTTATCGAAGGAAGGATGAGGAACTTCATATCACCTGTGCCAGATGGAGGAAAGAGTTTGAGTGTAAGGCTGAAGAACAGCATGAGGAGAAGTCCGCTCCAGAATACAGGGATGCTCAAACCTGTCACAGACAATGACGTGATCATTCTATCTGTAATGCTCTCTCTCTTATACGCAGAGAGAAAACCTAAAAACAAGCCAACAGGGATTGCAATACTCATCGCTCCCAGTGCGAGTTTTAGAGTATTCGGAAATTTCAAAATGAGGTCATCAAATACTTTTCTGTTTGTGTAGTATGAACGTCCTAATTCTCCTTGCAGCAGGAGCTTTATATATCCAAAATATTGTCTGAAGACATCCTTATCAGCACCAATCTCATTTCTTATTCTCTCAATAACCTCTGGTTGTGCACGCTCTCCAACCATACCCGACACAGGATCACCTGGAAGAGATTTTGTAAGGATAAATGTGAGCAACGTGATACCGAAAAGAAGTGGGATAAGCAAAAACAGCTTTTTTACCAGATAGGCTCCCACTTTATCTCCTCCATTTCTCTTTATTTAGTTTAAGATTATGAGACTATCATTACAATATATCAATTCTCAATAACCGATGCAAACGTGTAAAATAGTTTATGCAATCAATGGTGAATAAGAGATTACATGAAATACTTCTCAGAACTGACTATGACGAATTGCTCCGTATTGATGAGCCGAATAAAATTGCGAGATATTTGATATCCCTTTCATATGACAAATCAGAACTAATTGCATGGAAAAGCATAGAGGCAATTGGAAGGGTTGCTGCATTAGTTTCTGCTGGATTTCCGGATTTTGGAAGAAACATCGTACGAAGGCTTATCTGGAGTATCAGAGATGAATCCGGCGGTATTGGCTGGAGTGCACCTGAAATGATTGGTGAAATTGTGAGAAATGATCCCGAGAAATACCCTGACATCCCTCAGATTCTCTGGGCAAATATTGATGAAGAATTTCTTCAAAAAGGGATCATCTGGGCAGTCGGAAGGATTGCAGAATCTTCACCTGAACTGGTACGCTTTTCCACACCAGAATTGAAAAGGTACTGTGTGAAAGCCAAACCTGACGTGAGGCTTTATGCAGCATGGGCGCTCTGTAAGTTCGGTATTATTCCTGAACTTGCACGGGATAGTGAAAATATCACTGCATATCTGTATGAAGACATGCAATATAAAGAGGTCAGTCTCAGAGAGATTATCTCAAAGTGCAAAAATAGTGATGAAATCAAAAGGTAAGGATTTCCCTTCCCTTTTGATTTCATTTAAATATCTTCTCGTTATGCTCTCTTATGAGAGTTACCACCCAAAAAGGATTTAATAGGGAACATACCTCTTTTTTATCGCATCGAGTCTGCTCAGCATTTCATGGTGCTTTGTCTCATCGGCTATGAGATAAGAGAGAATATACCGAACAAAGAAGTCCTTATTTTTTGAAAGGGCAGCACTCGCAGCACTAAGAGATTGAGCCTCTGCTTCAATGTGTTTATCAAGAGGATCAGCGATAGAAAGGAGTTCATCGGGACTGATATGCATTGCCTCCTTTGTCATTTGATCCATAGCCGCCTGCAGCATGACCTTATGCTTTTCCGAATCACTTCTGATCATCTCCATCGTCATTTTCACGAGGGCGTTTTTTGACTTCTTCGAAATATCCTTTGCGAAGCCGATCGTTTTATCCTCTAAGCCCTTCCAGTCCTTCAAAATTTTTAACAACTCATCAGTATCTTTTTGCTTTGCCATTTCACTACCTCCTTTTTAAACATTCAAACTAATTCTTGGAAATACTCTTGATTAATACTATTATGACTAATTCCCCTTTGCAACTTTGTGTACTCGTCTGGTATCTTTACACCTCATCCTCCTTTCTCGCTATATTAATAAAGAACCCAAAAGGAGTCTTATCCCTCTACCCCTCTGCCTCTCCTTCAATACAATAATAAAAGTCTGTCAAATCGTACTTATTCCAGACATCGCAGAGGCCACAATTGCATCCGGCTTTTTGCTTTGGTGAGCTGCTCTTCCCTCTGGCGCAAAATAATAACTCTCCCTTAACACCTGGATATGTTGGGCATACCCCACAAAACTTAATGCATATAGTTTCATTCTCATAATTGTCCTCAACCTTCGACATAAAATTACCTCCTCTCATTTAACCTGTGCTGTTTTAGCTCCCTCTTGGTGCCTAAACATTGAGTTTCCACATTTAGGACAAATGTATATTTTCTCCATTTTTTGAAGATACTCAAGTACTGTTGCAACAAATGTTGCATGGCTCCATGTAAGGGGAGATACTGAGAGAGGTTGGTTTGAATATGGGTGAACCTGTTCAGCAAGAACTCCTGAAGGTAATGCCCTTGAGGCAACCCACTCAAGGATAGGGAGCGATTCTTGAAGTTGTTCGAGATTTTCTGCTTTTGCTATGTACCATTTCGCAATCCAGAGGGTGCATATAAACCAGGGATTACCCGGCACATCTTTATTATCAATTACCCTGTGATACTCATCCCCGTTGTACCTTGCTATCCCTCCAACTCCGTTTTTTACCGATAGGTGTTCTATTATTGAGTTCATTGTATTCACCACACGTTCATCACTTGGTTCAAAAACACCGAAATAGAACGGCGCATAAATACTGGCATCAATGGTAAGGTCTAATTCGAAGGAATCATCTTTTTGAGGGACTAATGTTTTTATGAATCTGCTATGCTCTTTGCTGTAAAGGTATTTGTTTATTGCACCTTTTATTTCTTCTGCTGCCCTGCCATATATCTTTGCTCTTTTTGTTTCTCTAAAGAATTGAGCAAAGTTTTCTGCTGCCCTAAGTCCTGTGTACACCGCAGATACTGTAAATATATGTATCCCCCATTTTTCTTCCCAGAGGTCGTAGGATGGAAGCGGAAGGCCTGTTCTGCTGTCCCTATATGAAGCAAGAAAGTCTCCACATCTTATCACCAGTTCCTTATACTGGCTTATTATAAATTCTATATCCTTGAACTTATCAAAATGATGCCATAACGCCCATAGCACAAGACCTGTACCATCCTCTTGAATAGGTAAATTTCTTTCGCCATTGTTTACCCATGGATGCCATGAACTTCCAAGTGAACCATCCGGGTTATATTTGTGAAGGAAATAGCCTACAGATTCTTTGCCTTTGCGTATTATATCGAGACAGAAATCAAAAAAACGTCTGGTTACCCCAAGATAACCAGCCATATCAAAAGCAATGGCAGTAAGTGCACCATCCCTGGGCCACATATAGCTGTAAGTGTCCCTCGCAAAATGCTGAACGTCTGAATCATTTCCTGCGATTATTGCTCCATTTTTATCAATATTAGTCCTCATGATAAGGAGGCTTTTTTTGAAAAGTTTTATAACCTTTTCTGGAAGGTTTGCAAAATTAAACTCCTCTTTGTTTACCCAAGCCCACCAGTAATTCTCTGTACGTCTTAAAAAGTACTCTGGCCCATGTCCCATTATCATTTTGTTGAGACGGCTTACCTCTGCGTAATTTTCTCCTGCAGTAATCCAGTAATAGAGTACCTGTTCTCCCTGTGAAGGAACTCTGACAGAAAAAGAGAGTGTTGAATCAACAGAACCCTGAGATATGGTATGCCCTTCAAGCAAACCATCTTCAGCGTCCTTCCATGTGCCTTCCAATCCGTGAAATTCTTTAATCCCTGTGGCATACTGATCTACTCCTTGCTTATTTTCCCTTATGCCGCTCATCAGAAAATAACGGTTTTGCTTATAATGAATTATTGCTCTTTCATCAGGGTCATAATATGCGGTATCACCTACCGAAGATTCAAGAATATGGTAGTCATGGTGGAAAAAGATGCGGAATTCTCTTTCTCTTTGCGCAAGGTTCTTCAGGACTATCCTCTTTATATACATATTCTCAGTGAAATCAACCATGTCATTACAGAAAAGGTGTACTTCAAGATTTTCATTTAATGCACTCACTTGGGTTAAAAGGCTTTCATGGACATATTCAAGATTGAGATTCCAACGCTCTCTTCCAACCCAGTTGAATCTTTCTTCAACCCATATGCCAAACCTGAACTTATGACCATCAGTGTGATTTTCCTTTCCAACATGAGGATAGTATATGTCACGCATGCAATAATCCTGGTCAAATGTAACGAGAAGATTACCATTTCCAACAGGGATGTCACGTGGCATATAACACTCCTCTGCTCACCCTCCTCTTCTTATTGAGCACATTCCAAGATTTGTGTATACTATCTAAAATTACTCATGATAAATAGTAACTCTAAAATTAGGGAATGATTTTAGACCACTCCCCATTTGCTCCTTGAGATTGTTTTTAACACTACTTCAATATACCGGTAAAATATCTATCGCTCTCATATACTTTCGGTCACCCTAACCTCATTTGTCTTCACTGTTTCTCTTTCTTTTAAGAACGTCAACAATTTATCTGGGCTCTCAACTGGTTCATAGCATACATCCCCAAGACAAGGGATAACACGGCCATTATTTTCTCCGTACACTATACTCACATAGGGACGAAAAGATGAAAATACAGTTTCAGTCAACTCACTCACAGGAGAAGTCTCTAAAGTAAGTTTAATCATATGAAAATATGCATCCATTGCACAGAAATAATATCCTGTATGGGTATCCATAGTTTTAGCCTTTAAAGAATAAAACTTCAGGGATGCTTCTGCAGATTGGCGATATATCTCTTTTGAAGTCATAAAGTGAAGTTTAAGCAATAACAGAATGGCGAGTGAGTTTGCTGATGGGTGAGGAATGTCCTCTATCCTCTTAAACCTTATTTCGAGAATTGAATCTTCAGTATCAAAAAAACCACCTTCATCTTTATCCCAGAATTTTTCTACGCATATCTCCATAAGCTCATCTGCTCGATGCAGATAAATTGGATTCCCTGTGACCTCATATGCAGCAATCAATGCATCAGTTAAATATATATAGTCATCCAATAATGCTTTCACGCCATCTGAATGAAAGAGCTCATCGTGTATTAAATTCTTTTTCATTATCCTCTCAAGGCTCTTCAGGGCGAAGTCTTTTAATTGTTCATCTTTTAATGCTTTAAAAGCATTAATATATGCTGAGATAAACATTCCATTTGACGATGTATACAATGTTCTGTCAATAAAGGGACTTTCCCTATTTCTCCTTTCTTTGAGCAATTTTTCTTTCCCAAGATTAATGATTTCGATAACTGTCCTTATATCTGTTCCAGTCTTCCCGGCAATCTCTTCTGGTTCCATCGAAATAAACAATACTTTTTTCGATCTGTCATGATGCATGCATCCCTTCTCGTTAAGTAAGTGAAGGGATAAAATAGTGTATTCTTCATCGTTAAGCAGTCTCCTGAAATCTTTATCTTTCCAGGTAAAATATCCACCTTCGTCATCGGGTGTGATATCAGCATCCTGGCTCGCATAAAAACCACCTTCTGGATCAGAAAGCTCTCTTCTCACAAAATCGATTATGCCTTCCGAAACCTTTCTGAAATATTCATTCCCAAAGACACAATATCCGTCGATATAATTTCGCAAAAGCCATGCATTGTCATCTGCCATTTTCTCAAAATGAGGAATGATCCATGCCTCATCAGTAGAATATCTATGGAATCCACCACCAATCTGGTCACGGAATCCGCCTTTTGCCATTGACTCGAGAGTCTTTTTTAGAGCGTAACCGATAGATTTGTTCTTGGTAAAGAAATATCTATTTGTCAGAAACGCTACTGCACCTGGCATAGGAAACTTAGGGGCTATACCGAAACCACCGTTCTGAGGATCAAATTCAGAAAGAATAGTTGTAATAGCCTCATTGATCAAGGATTCATTTATGTCACCGTGTACTGTCGGTTTGGGCTTAAGGAAAGTCATAAGTCTCTGAGCATATTCGGTAACCTCTTCCCTCTTTGAATAATAAAAATCAGCTATAGACCTCAGCACTTTTTTGAATCCAGGTCTACCATCCCTATCTTCAGGAGGGAAATATGTCCCGCCGAAAAAAGGTTTTCCATCGGGAGTTAAAAATACACTGAGAGGCCAGCCACCACCGGAACCCATAGCAGCAACAGCCTGTTGGCATCTTCTGTCAATATCAGGTCTTTCATCTCTATCAATTTTTATATTTATGAAATGTTCATTAAGAAGCCTCACTATCTCTTCATCTTCAAAACATTCCTTTGCCATCACATGGCACCAGTGACACCATATGGCGCCTGAACTCAGAAATACAGGCTTATCTTCTCTTTTTGCCCTTTCTAATGCCTCGTCAGACCATGGATACCAATCAATTTTCTGATAGGCAGAATGCTTAAGATAAGCAGCTTTTTCCTTAGATAGTCTATTCATTTTTCATTTTTAGTTTATTGTCAAGTAGTTTCCCATCCTGCGATATGTAATTACAGAATTCGGGGGATTCTAACTCATTCATTCCTAATCTTTTCTCTTTCCTCGGCATACTTATTTTCACTCTATCTTAATGATCAGGCCATCTACCTTCGTTGCTGCATCTCCGAGTCCGCCAACAAAATTAGTGTATACTCCAACAAATCCTCTGGTTATTTTATCAACAAAAAAAGGGCCTCCTTCCAGTTCTTTCCTATCCCAGTATAAGGTAGCCTTTCCATTTTTAAGTTTGGCAGCCATTTTATGCCAGCCGGGCTCCTTTGGAACTCCACCTGAAATTTCCTTATGATCCCAGATTCTTAGATAAACAGGATAGTTTCTTGTATCAATTCCACGACAAACTTCCTCTAAACCTTTTTTGTATCTATTTTTTAAGCGCTCTAACCTTTTTTATCGTCTCCCTCATAAAAGCTGGCAAGTCAGATGGTTGCCTTGAAGTAACAAGGTTTCCATCAATTACAACCTCTTTATCTTCATAGATTGCTTTAGCATCCTTCATTTCCTGAGCTACAGATTTATAACAGGTTGCATGCCTGCCCTTTAACAAACCTGCTGAAATCAATGTCTGGGGACCGTGACAGATGGCCGATACCGGTTTGTTCTTATCGAAAAAATGTTTTGCAATATCGATAGCCTCTTTCTCCTTCCTCACCGTTTCTGGTGCCTTTCCACCAGGAAGGATGAGAATATCATAGTCATTAGGGTTCACCTCTTTTAAGGTTTTATCAACTTCTACCTCATATCCATGTTTCCCCTTTATTGTGCCCTTCTTCATTGAAGCAATATCCACATAAATTCCATCTTCTTTCAAACGGTAATAAGGAACCAAGAGTTCTGAGTCTTCAAAATTATCTGCACTGATGATTAATGCATTCATAAGGTTTAACCTTTCATTGAACAGTTATTTTTCTTTGTAGGTGCTTATCCCGAGCACCTTCCACAGAGGTCAGAAACCGAAGATGCCGGTAAATAGGGCTATGGCAGCGACAAGGAATGTAGCTGCTCTCAACACTCCCCATATTGGTGCAAACAGCCCTACTATGACAAGAATAATTCCCAAAATTATCCTGAGTTTCTTATCAATACCTCCTACATTTTTCATTTTCTCCCTCCCCATGCTATCCTTAGCACTTCACATCTATTGAGAGTATTCTCTTCATTTTCTGCGGTTTCCCCATTTAAGACTCATACGATTTTAGCCAGACTTGCATCATATATCATGGTTTTTATCATGTTCTTTAGCCTTCTTAAGTACCTCTTCCTCTTTCCCATGGTCATAAAAGGAGGTGCGATATTTCCCCTATTTTTTCTTTACATCTCCTGTCATGATGTAATCATTATCCTTCTTTTTTCCGTGACAATCAATGCATGCTTTGACTTTTCCTGATGCCTCTACCTTCCCATCCGGTGCATACTTTGCCCAGAACCAGTCTCCTGCCTCAGGGTCATATCCCTTTATCTTGTACATTACAGTAAGGGCACCAAACCTCTTGTCAGCAGAATAGTTTTCCTTGGCAATTATAGAGCCATCAGCCATTCCAGTTTTATTTTTAATTGAGTAATAAGCCGTATCATTCACAAATGTGGTAAGAAGTGCACCATGAGGCTCCGTTCCTTTATAGAGTCTTCCCTTCTTGGGCCAAAGATTCCATTTCGCGTAAGGATTATACTTAACTATATACTCATTGAGTTTTTCTGCATCAGGCCCTGGAACTGGTATAATCGTTTCTGACGGAATAATCTCATGGATGGCATCTGCCATCAATCCAATCCCGAGTACAAATGCTACAATGACAACACAAACAAAAATCTTTTTTATCACATACCTCCATTAATTAAATATTCACGCCTTCATTATATGTAAAGCAAGAGAAATGCCAGGGCATAATTAGTTGATTTTATTGATATTTTAGAAATGAATAGAAAGGTTTTATCAGGCAATCTGCCTATGCATAGGACATTTTGTCCAGATATGTCTCTCTATAGTTTTACTGCTTTCGAAGTATCTTAAGACTTAAAATACCCTAACCTTTCCATTTCCTGAAACGCCCAGTTATCTGCGATAAGCTCATCATTGCCAATGTCAGGAAGGCTTGTCGCATATTCTGCCAAAAATAAGTAAGCAAGCTTTTTTTGATGAGAATCAAGTAAATCAGCTCTGTCAAAGGCTACATTTTGCAGCTGGCCTCGAATGCTCATTGCCTTGACTCTTTCCTCTATAACCTCATCTGGTATATATTCCCGTATCAACATCTTACAGCCATACCCTTCTTTTGATATGAGTTTCAAAGGCCGTTCTCTATCAGTTTCAGGAATACCATGTTCTTTACACCAACCAGAGATATCTTCTACAAACACAATGTCTTCCTGAAATAGACAATACTGTTCCATGAGATACCTGAAAATCTCGTAATAATCTCTCGTGTTCATTTCTCTTCACCTTCAAACCCTTTTTGTACAAGCCTCATCTTTCTTGCAAGCTCTCTCAGTGCGTCAGCAAGACTCATACCGTTCTCAATAAAACTTCTCACAACTTTAGCTTTCGCGAGCTCGTTGATTATTTTTTCAGAGACCCCATCTTCCAGACATATATTTTCACCTGTCTCTACCTGCTGCGTAATACAACTTTCTATCTGCTCAGGGCTGTATTTCTTTGCAACCTCTTTTATTTCCTTTATGTCTATATCCACAGAGAGATCCTTCACTCTTTAGAAAGAGGATTTGACCGAGATCTCTATTTTATTTAAGCCTCGCCTCTACAACCTTCCAGTCAATATTTTTAAAGAATGCACTTATGTAATCCGTCTT